>JAYFRK010000461.1:0-2248 GCA_034925975.1 Clostridium sp. | reverse complement strand
AAAACATTCTATGTACTTGCACCAGATAACGTTGCAGGTAAAGATTTCGCAACTGCTTGGAAAACAGATATTGAAGCAGGGGGAGGAAAAGTTGTTGGAGAAGCTTACGCTCCAATAGACTCAACAGACTTTACTTCTTATCTTACTAAGATTAAAGACGCAAAACCAGATGTTTTAGTTATGGTAATAGTAGGAGACAACTTTACATCTAAGTTACCACTTCAAATACAAGAATTAGGAATAAATAAGACTTGTAAACTAGCAGCAGACATAGCTGATATTCCATTCCTTAAGGCTGTAGGTAAAGCAGGAGAAGGATTAATGGGACCAGTAATATACTACAATAACATATTTGATAACAAAGAGAACAAATGGTTTGTTGAGAAATACAAAGAAAAATATAAAGATGTACCAGACTTATTTGCATCATCTGGATTCACAGGTGGAATAGCAATAGTAGAGGGATTAAAGAAGGCTGGCGGAAGTCTTAAAGGTGATGATTTAGTTAAAGCTTTTGAAGGATTAAAGTTTAACAGTGTTAAAGGTGAATACTATATTAGACCACAAGACCACCAAGCTATGCAACCAATACCAGTTGTAGAATTGAAAAAAATAGATAAATCTTATGTAGAACCAAACTTACTAGAATTAGTTCCAAGAGAAAAATTAGAACCACCAATAACTGCACCTGGCAGAAAATAGGATTAATAGCAGTAGAATTCACCAACAAATTTCAGGTGAATTCTACTGTATAATAACATATTTTAATCGTAATTATTAGAATGTTCAGTTAAGTTGAAATTCTACTAGTATATGAGTGGTGAAAACTAAAAAAGTAAACGGGGTGAACTAAAAGGATATGGCGAATAATATTTTAGAGCTTAAAAATGTAAATAAAACCTTCGGTGGACTTGAAGTAATAAAGGATGTAAACCTTGAACTAGAAAGAAATACTTTTAAAACTATAATAGGTCCTAATGGAGCAGGAAAGACAACTCTATATAATCTAATAAGCGGAGCAATGAAGCCAACTAGAGGAGAAATATTTTTTAATGGTGTAAACATAACAGGATTACCACCACACAAAATTACAAATATGGGACTAGGAAGATCATATCAAGTAACTAATATATTTCCTAACTTAACAGTTCATGAAAATATCAGAATTGCTGCTCAATCAAAAGGAAAAAATAATTTTAGAATATTATCTGACTATAAAAAGTTTAAAGAATATATAGATATAGCTGATGAGGTTATAGAAAGAGTAAAGCTATCAGGCAAAGGTAATATGCTAGCAGTTGAACTATCTCATGCTGAACAGAGAAAATTAGAAATTGGCATTCAACTTGCACTGGGTGGAGAGCTTATTTTACTAGATGAACCTACTGCAGGAATATCTCTAGAAGAAGTTCCAGCGTTAATAGATGTTATTGAATCTATTAAAAAGTTAGGAAATAAATCAATACTTTTAATAGAGCATAAGATAAACATCATCATGAGAATATCAGACACTATAGCTGTACTACACGGCGGTGTAATCATAGCAGATGATACACCAGAAAAAATTAAGCAAAATGTAGCAGTACAAAAGGCATACTTGGGAGGAGGAGCACTATGAAGAATATATTAGAGTTGAAAGATGTACAAACTTATATAGGTCAGTTCCACATACTTTCAGGTGTTAGTCTTGAGATTGAACAAGGAAAAGCAACAGTAATATTAGGAAGAAATGGTGCAGGTAAGACTACTACACTAGAAACAATAATGGGATTAAGACCTGCTTCTTCTGGACAAATCGTTCTTGATGGAGAAGATATAACTAAGCTGAAGGATTATCAAATTCCCAAAAAAGGAATAGGTTATGTCCCAGAAGATAGAGAAGTTTTTTCTGATCTTACTGTAGAGGAAAACTTAGTAATTGCCTCAAGAGATAAAAGTGTTTATAAAAAAAAATTAGATTTCGTATTTGAATTATTTCCAGATATGAAGAAATATTTTAAACATAAAAGCAGAATATTAAGCGGCGGACAACAACAAATGCTTTCAATATCAAGATCACTTATTAATGATAATAAGGTTATCTTAATTGATGAGCCATCAAAAGGTTTAGCACCTTTAATAATTGAAGATTTAATAGATAAAATTAATGAAATAAAGAAAACAAATACCATTATTATGGTTGAACAAAATTTTGACATGGCTACTCGAATAGGTGATGTATTTTATATAGTAGATGACGGAAAAACCG
>JAYFRK010000455.1:0-2400 GCA_034925975.1 Clostridium sp. | reverse complement strand
CCATTTTTGTCATATCCATAGACAGTCTTATTTCCTAGGGAATCTATAACCTCACTAAGCTTTCCTATAGGATTATAAGTATATTTAGTTACATGACCTTCTTCATCCTTTTCTTCTGTCACTAAGTTATTCTTATCATATTCATAGGTTACTTCATAACCTAGTGGGTCCTTTGTTTTAATTAAATTTCCATTTTCATCATACTGATATAAGTAGATTTTATCTAGGCTGTCACTTATTTTTTTAATTCTTCCCAGCTTATCATACTCAATAGAGGTTTTCACTCCAGTTATATCTGTATATTCAATTAGGTTATATAGCTCATTATACTTATAGGCTTTTATGTTTCCATCTGGCAATATGGATTTTAATAGATTTCCCATAGAGTCATATTCATTTGTAATAGTTTGTCCAAGTGAACTTGTTATCTTTTCAGACAAATTTACATCATAGTTAAACTTATAAGTAGTTTCACTACCCTGTGGATTGATTATTGAGATTATATTTCCAAGAGCATCTCTTTTATATTCAGTGACTCCATTATCCTGGTCAATTACCTTTATTATTCTGTTCATGCTGTCATATTCATACTTTATTATTTGATCCTTTGGATTTTTTTCTTCAATTTTATTTCCATTAGCGTCATATTTAAATCTTGTAATATTTCCCAGAGGATCTTGTACACTTATCATATTGTCCATATTATCATAGTTGAATATTACAGCATTGCCCTTTCCGTCTACAATAGAAGTATTATTTCCGCTGCTGTCGTAGATATGCTCTGTTATACTTCCATCTTGAAGAATAGTGTTTAATCTTTCCCCACTCGGGCTATAAGCTATTCTTGTAAGCTTTCCTAAAGGATCTTCTATAGTTATTACTTTCCCTACTGAATTGTAATAATATTTATTGCTATTTCCTTTAGGGTCTGTAAGCTTCACTAAATCTCCACCTTGATATTCATAGGTTGTAATTTTTCCTTCCGAATCCTTTGAAGATAGAAGTTGTCCTTTTTCATTATAGGTGTATTCTGTAATAACTCCCCCTGGTTTTGTTATCTTAATTAGATTTCCTTTTGAATCATAGTCCATCCAGGTAACATTGCCCTTTAAGTCTGTCATTGATGTTATATTATTAGATTGATTGTAAGTGAACTTATTTTCTTTTCCATCCCAACGGGTTTCCTTTGTTTTGTTTCCCTTCGAATCATATTCATAGGTAGTTGTTCTTCCTAACTTATCCTTAAATGTTTTTACATTATTTTCTGAATCGTAGGTATATTCTTCGCTTGTTCCATCTGGATATACAATTTTAGTCTTTCTAAATTGTGAATCGTAGTAATAAAGAGTTTTATTTCCTTTTGGATCAGTAGTTTCATTGTAGCCATTAAGATATTTTATATAAACTATCTGTCCCTTAGAGTCCTCTTGCTGCACTACTCTGTTTTCATCATCATATATATTATTTATTACTTTGTTTTCCTTTGAATCGTAGAAAGATATCATTCTTCCCTTATCATCATAGTTGTAACTTATTTTGCTTCCCTTTGCATTTGTATATGAGATAAGATTACTATTTGAATCATATTCATAATATATAGAATTTCCATCTGGCATTGTTATACTTGTAATCTTGCCCATACTATCACAAGTTATATCTAACTCTTTTTTTGACGGTGATATTATAGTATCCAAGCTATAATTTTCATCATATACAAGCTCCGTTTTATTGCCGTTTTTGTCTTCTATTCCAGTAAGGAGACCTTCTCTCATAAAATAATAGGTTGTATCATCTTTCTCTATAATTTTATAACCTTTTTCTGTTTTACTAAGAGTATATATTTCACCTTCCGGAGCACTATAACTTCCATCTGAATTCTTTGTGAAATATACAATACTTCCATCTCCTCTATCAAAACCTATATCTCCGTTAGACATATGAGCTATATATTTATTAAAGTTAAAATCCCACCTTAAACCAAAAGGTCCATTGTAGTGGCTAGCCTTGGAATTATAGGTTCTTGATATTTTAAAATCTCCTCCAATATCTGGTATAGATATATCATCTATATTATAGTAGTAGTTTCCTGTAATCAGATTTATTGGTTCAAACCCAAATTCGCAGTTTTTACTTCTACCATTTAAGATATCATCAATTCTACGTTTCTCACTTTCATTTAGTGGTCTCGTTGGCGTATATGGTTTGCCTTGATTTTGCTTAGGATTCCTAATAAATATTGTATTTCCTTCTATTAGCAAATCATCCTTCATGTTATTATCTTTTAAAAAGGTCCCTCTATCCGTAATTCCATAGAAATTAAGTACTCTAGGAAGTATGTCCATTGATTTAACCTGATAAATTTGGAAACTATCACTTTCTCCAATATCACTTTTATCAATA
>JAYFRK010000053.1:0-5894 GCA_034925975.1 Clostridium sp. | reverse complement strand
TAAGCTGCTTCATATATCTTTTTTCTTTTAGCTAATTTCTTTTCAGCAACCTTTGTTAGTTCTTTTGATACTGTCATTAAACGGCCTCCATTTTACTCAAATTTTGCTTTAATTAAAATTTACAATATAGCTCACTATTATACAATATTTATTATCTCTCCCCTAATTTTAAATTAGGTACAGCATTTAGTTCTAAAGGTGCTCTCTTTCCTTTTATAAATTCATAATATGCAGCACTACCTATCATAGCCGCATTATCTGTACATAATATAGGCTCTGGAAATAATACTTCTATTCCCTTCTTCCTTCCTTCTTCTATCATTGAGGCTCTAAGACAAGAGTTTGATGCAACTCCTCCAGCTATAGCTATTTTATTTACACATTTTATTTTGCATGCTTTTAAAGCATTTTCTACAAGAACGTCTACCACAGCTTTTTGAAATGAAGCCGCTACATCAGCTCTATTTATATCTTCATTCTTCATATTCATCTTATTTAAATAATTAAGTACCGCTGATTTAATACCACTAAATGAAAAATCTAAACAATCCTTATCATGAAAATTTGCCTTTGGAAAAACTATAGCATCTCTATTACCCTCTTTTGATATTTTATCAATTTTAGGTCCACCAGGATATCCAAGCCCTATAGCTCTAGCTACCTTATCAAAGGCTTCTCCAGCCGCATCATCTCTAGTTTGACCTAGCACTTCAAATTCCCCATAATCTTTCATATATACAATAAAGGTATGCCCTCCTGAAACTACAAGACATACAAAAGGAGGTTCTAAATCTTTATATTGAATAAAATTTGCGCTAATATGACCTTCTATATGATTTACTCCAATTAAAGGTTTTTTTAATGCATAGGCAAGACCTTTAGCGTACTGAACTCCAACAAGTAAAGCCCCAACAAGCCCAGGTCCATAGGTAACCCCTATAGCATCTATATCATTAAATGTAAGCTTTGCTTCCGCCAATGCTTGCTCTGCCACTATACTTATTGCTTCAATATGTTTTCTTGATGCAACTTCCGGAACTACGCCGCCAAATTTAGTATGTATATCAATTTGTGATGATATTATATTAGATAATACTTCTCTTCCATTTACAACTACTGATGCCGCCGTTTCATCACAACTAGTTTCTAATGCAAGTATTTTTATATCAGTGTCCATATTTTCACCTTTCCTATATAAATAAATATTAATCTATCTGTTAATAATTTTCAGCAATAATTATACTTTATATAACATAAATCCGCAAATAATTAAGGTAGATTTATCTAATTTTAATATAGCACAAATTTAATATTAATTTAATCGAACATATGTGCTATAATTAACTTGCTAGATTCATCCTATTATTAAAGGAGTTAATATTATGTCTAACAATTATGCTAAAATTATAATACAAGGTTCTCCAATTTCTAAGTCTAATTTTAAACTATCTAATTTAAGCGGAAGATCTATTTTACCATTTAATTCCGGAAAATACCATGATAGATATGCGATATACGAACAGCAAATTGCATATGAGGCACGCCTTCAAAATCCAAATATTTGTTTTACAGAGTCACTAATTGCTATATTGAAAGTGTACTATAAAAGTAAAAAAAGACATCCTGATACAACAAATATACCTAAAAGCATATTTGATGGCATAGAAAAGAGTGGACTTATAATAAACGATGCTCAAATAAGAAGACTCATAATAGAAGAGTATTATGATGATAAAAATCCACGTTTTGAATTAGAACTATTTGGTGAAAGCACTTATTGTATGAATTATGAAATAAAAGAAAGAGAAGAGCATATACCATCAATAGAATATTCTCCTCCTTCTAACAAAAAATCTGAAGGGTTATATCCTAAGAAATCTAAAAAAAATGATAATAGCCTTATTTCATGCGAAATCTGTGGTAATTTAATAAAAAATAAAGAAGATATTATATCTGCAAATAAAGGCAAGATGTTAATCTGTAAGTCGTGCCTAAAAAAACTATTTTAATAAAACCTATGGAATTAAAGTCCATAGGTTGTTTGTTTATAATAAGCACATAACTTAAATTATATTATTTTCTTAACATAATCAGCAGAGTTTCCTCCTGCCCTATACCCCTCTTCTGTTATTTTATCTACAAGGTTATGGACATATAGTAAATCTCCACAAGCAAATACCCCTTCTATCTCCGTTTCCATTGCGTTATTCACTTCTGGTCCTTTAGTAGAATAAGAAATTTTTATGCCTGCTCTTTTAACAAGTTCATTGTCAGGGAATAATCCAACAGATAAAACTATTGTGTCACAACTAATAAACTCTTCTGTTCCTCTTATAGGGGTTCTATCTTTATCAACTTTAGCAATAGTAACTCCCTCTACTCTATCATTACCTTGTATATCTACTACTGTATAAGATAGTTTTAGTGGTATGTTAAAATCATATACACATTCTTTTAAGTTCTTTTCACTTCCTTCAACATAATCCATGACTTCTACAATAGCTTTTACCTTGGCACCTTCTAGAATAAGTCTTTCTGCAATTATAAGAGCTATATCTCCTGACCCTAAAATTAAAACCTCTTTTCCTGGCATATATCCTTCTAAATTTATAAATTTTTGCACTGTTCCTGCAGTATATATTCCGGCACTTTTACTTCCGGCTATATTTATGGCCCCCCTTGGCTTTTCCCTACATCCTGTAGCTAAGATGACTGCCTTAGCTTTGATTTCAAGTATACCATCTTCTTCATTGACAGCTAGTACTACCTTATCTCTATTAAAATCAAATACATCTGTGTTTAATTTATATTCTATATTCATTTCTTTAATTTTTTTAATAAATATCTCTGCATATTCTGGGCCTGTTAATTCTTCTTCGAAAGTCTCAACTCCAAATCCGCTATGAATACATTGATTAAGTATTCCTCCAAGGCAACTTTCTCTCTCTAATATTAAGACCTTATTAATTCCTTCTTCTTTAGCTCTTATCCCCGCTGCTAGGCCTGCTGGTCCTCCACCTATAATGACTATGTCGTACTCTAGCATTTGAACTTCCTCCATTCATATTGCTCTCTAAAATATTTTACCATATTTCTATCAATCCAAAAATAAAAAATCTTGATTAAAAGCATTATACAATATACTTCTAGTCAAGATTTTAATATTCATATTGATAATCAACACCCTTTAAGGTTATTTTATCTAAATTAATATTTTTATCCTTTATATCTTCTGGAAAATATAAAATTGACCAAGGTCTTGAAGTATTTGCAGGCAATTCTCCAAATTCTTCTTTTACAAAATTAAAGTTAGCTGATGCAGCTGTCTTTCCTTCTTGTATAACTTCTAGTTTTGCATCTATATCGAATATAGTATAGGGATGTCCGTTGCGGACAAATAGATCAATGACTAAAGATCCGTCTTCATGAAATTCTGCTTTCATTATGTTAAATGTAATTTTATCTTTAGGTACATCTCCTAACTTATTAAGAAAGACTTGTAATTCTTTTTTAGTTTGATCATCAATTTTAGATAAATCCGCCATAGGTCCAAAGCTATATTTTTGATTTTTAATATTATTTTGTTGTACATTAACATTTTTATTATCTGTCACTTTATTAGAAGGTTCTATATTATCTGTTGTACATCCCAAAAATAAAAAAATAGGTAATATGATCAAAATAATTACTTTCTTCATATTATATATCTCCTAATATAATATTTAATACTATATGCAAAACAGTGTAATTATATCACTCTATCTTCTTACTGTCTATGGAAGCACATACATTAAATTGAGAAATTTTAGACTTACTCTATTTTACTTTTTCTCCACAGTTAGAACAGATTTTAAAAGAAGATTTAATTACCTTCCGCACTTTTTTACATACAACATTATTAACGTATCTTAATTCTTTTTCTTTACTATTAATTTCCAAAACATCGAAAAAAAACATAATTATGTTCTCCTCTAAAAACCATTGATTTCAAAGCTATTATAGACAAAATACAAAATGAAGGCAAATAAGTTAGCCTTCATTTTGTTTCCTTATCTTATAATACCATATTTATATCGTACTAAAGCTATTGTTCCAAGAACATTTACTTTTATTTAATTTATATTTTACAATTTAAATCTTTGTATTAAATTATTTAGCTTTTCAGCAATTTCAGCTTGGCTTTGAGAAGTAGCCGCAACTTGTTCCACGGCTTGTGTAGTTTCCCTAATACTAGTCATTATTTCAGTAGAATTAGCAACTGTTGTTTGTGCTGAAGATGCAATATTTTGAACTACTTTAGCTATTTCATCTACTGTAAAATTAAGTTCTGAGTTTTTCTTCAACTGTACCTATCTGTTATAAAAAAATTCATAAAAAATCAGCTAACTGTAATTTTTGATTACAATGCAGCTGAATTTTTTAAAATATACTTAACTTCCAAAATTTATAATAAAATCAAAATTCGAATTATCTTTTTATGGGAAAATAATATTCAGGTGTATTTTCATTAATAATCTTAAAAGTATAACCTAGTTTTTTATAGTGATCTATAATTCTCGGTAGTGCTTTACAAGTATTTTCATGCATATAATCACAATGCATCAATAATATAATATTATTATCATTATCTATTTTTTTTGTAGCTTCTCTAAACAATTTATCTGGAGATGCTTTTGGATTCATTCCATCGGGTATAACCATATTCCAATCATATATCTTAAAATTAAGATTATGGAGTTCTTTTAAAAATTCTTTATCTAAACGACTTCTACTTCCACCAGGAAATCTAATTATACTTGGTGAAACATTTACAACCTTTTCTATTTCATCTCTGCAACTATACATTTCTTTAATAAATGCTTCTTTGCTACAGTATATATTTTTAAATTTATGTGTATAGGTATGCAGTCCAATACTGTGCCCTTCATTGCAAATTCTCTTTGCAACCTCTTCATATCCCTTAATTTGATCTCCTATAATAAAAAAAGTTGCATTAACGTTTTTTTCTTTTAATACATCTAGCACTTTAGGCGTAACGCTACTTGGTCCGTCGTCAAAGGTCAAATAAATTATCTTTTCCATTTGAGTTTCTTCAGCAAAATATTCTTTTGAATTTACTTTATTGATAAAACTAAAATTTATAAAAATACTAGCAATAAAAATATATAGCATATAAAGGGCAACTCTTTTATTTCTAGTCACGTTTTCACCTGCTTTCCAAAAATTAATCTTAAACTTTAAGCTAAGATAAAATTTAATTTATAAAAATTTTTTGTAATAAGTAATCATATAAAAACTTCTTATATTAGTCTTAATCAATAGATAAATTATATTAATGTTTAATTTTCCTAATAGTTAGTTAATTAACTAACTATCTTTTATAGTGTTTTTTATTATGTATTCATAATTTTTTTAAAAAAATAAATGTAAAATGTAAATTTTGTAGTAAAAAGGGGAAAATCATTTAAAAATATATTGATTTTATTTGTGAATCAATATATAATAAAACATATTTGTTAATAAATTAACTATCGAATTTTATTTTTTAATATTGCTTATTTTAGTTATATTAATGTAGATAATAATATTAATAATATTTAATTATTTACTTATGCTACTATTATTGAACAACTTTAACCTTGGAGGTGCTTTTAATGTCAATAAACAATGCCAAAATTTCTGTAATAGGAGCTGGCTATGTAGGATCTACTATCGTTCACGCTTTAACACTTCAAAAAATTGCTTCAGAAATAGTTTTAGTAGATTTAAATAACGATAAAGCTAAAGCTGAAGCTTTGGATATAGGACACGCTACTTCTGCTCTTGGTGATGTAAAAGTTATACACGGAGAATATAAAGATACTAGCGATTCTGATATTGTAATCATAACTGCT
>JAYFRK010000054.1:0-6719 GCA_034925975.1 Clostridium sp. | reverse complement strand
ATTAGTAGACTTTTACAGAGCAAAAGATCAGTTGTTTGTGGTTGATGGTACACAATTAATTGATACAGTTTTTGAGGTTATTTCTAATCACTTAGAAGGCGATAAGTAGATGATAATTATAAAAAACGATAAAGAAATTGAGCTCATGAGAAAGGCTGGAAAAATAGTAGGTGAAACTCTTGCATTACTGCAAGAATCTGTAAAACCAGGAATAACTACTGGTGAGTTGGATAGAATAGCAGAAGAATACATAGTAAAATGTAATGCTACTCCATCTTTTAAAGGATACTACGGTTTTCCTGCTTCAATATGTACTTCTATTAATGAAGAAGTTGTCCATGGAGTACCAGGAGAAAAAGCACTAAAAGAAGGCGATATAATAAGTGTCGATTGTGGTGCTATTTTAAATGGTTATCATGGAGATGCAGCTAGGACTTTTGCTGTAGGTCAGATTTCAGAAGAAGCTAAAAATCTGATTGAAGTTACAACAGAAAGTTTTTTTACAGGCGTTAAAAAAGCAATCGTTGGAAATAGATTAACCGATATTTCCTCAGCAATTCAGGAATATGCTGAAAGCCGAGGCTATTCTGTAGTTAGGGATTTTGTTGGTCATGGCATTGGTACGAAAATGCATGAAGATCCTGAAGTACCCAATTTTGGAAGACCTGGAAGAGGACCCAAATTAATTAAAGGAATGGTTTTAGCAATAGAGCCAATGATTAATATTGGGGAGTTCTACGTAAGAGTTCAGTCAAATGATTGGACTGTAGTTACTAAGGATGGCACATTATCAGCTCACTATGAGAATACTGTGGCTATTTTAGATAATGGCCCAGAAATACTAACTCTAATTTAGGTTAATCGAGGTGACTATATTGTACGAGAAAGAACTTATAGGCAGAATAGCTTATTCAAAAGCCGGAAGAGATTCAGGCAGAATGTTTATAATATGGGATGTAATCGACAGCGAATATGTTTATATTATAGACGGAGATTTAAGAAAAATCGAAAGACCTAAGAAGAAAAAGTTAAAGCACTTAAACATTACCAACGAGGTTGTAGATGTTATAAGAGAGCTGATAATTTCTGGTGAAAGCATTAGTAATGCAAAAATTAGAAAGTGCTTAGAAAATAGGTACGATATTAAGGAGGGTTAAGTGCCTTATGTCAAAAGATGATGTAATTGAAATGCAAGGTACAGTTTTAGAAGCTTTACCTAATGCTATGTTTGAAGTTCAGTTAGAAAGTGGTCAAAAAATATTAGCACATGTATCTGGCAAACTAAGAATGAATTTTATTAGAATCTTACCAGGTGATAAAGTTACAGTTGAGCTTTCTCCATATGATTTAAGTAGAGGCAGAATAACTTGGAGAGCAAAATAGCGAGGAGGGTTAGTGATGAAAGTAAGACCATCAGTAAAACCTATATGTGAAAAATGTAAGGTTATAAAAAGAAAAGGCAGAGTAATGGTTATTTGCGAAAATCCTAAACATAAACAAAAGCAAGGTTAATAGATAAAAAGTCAATTTAATAGTTGATAATTTATTTAAATTGCAATATTATGTATAGGTATGATTGTTAATTTGAATAAAAGTTTATATGCGGCTGCTAACATAAATAGTAACAAACAACAGTTAAAATTAGGAGGTGTAGAATCCAATGGCAAGAATAGCTGGTGTTGACCTACCAAAGGAAAAAAGAGTTGAAGTGGGTCTAACATACATTTACGGGATTGGAATAAATAGATCTCGTGAAATTTTAAGTACTACTGGTGTTAATCCTGATACTAGAGTTAAGGATTTAACTGAAGAAGAAGTAAATGCAATAAGAGATTATATTGGAAAAAGCTTTGTTGTTGAGGGAGATTTAAGAAGAACAATAGCTCTTGACATAAAAAGATTAGTTGAAATTGGATGTTACAGAGGAATAAGACATAGAAGAGGTCTTCCAGTAAGAGGACAAAAGACTAAGACTAATGCAAGAACTAGAAAAGGACCTAAGAGAGCAATTAGTGCTAAAAAGAAGAAATAGTAAGGAGGGATGATAAGTGGCTAAAGCAAAGGCAAAAAAGACAAGAAGAAAAAAGGAAAGAAAGAATATTGAACATGGCTGTGCTCATATAAAATCAACCTTCAATAATTCAATCGTGACATTAACTGATGCGGTTGGTAACGCTCTATCATGGTCAAGTGCGGGAGCATTAGGATTTAAAGGTTCAAGAAAAAGCACACCATTCGCTGCTCAAATGGCAGCAGAAACAGCAGCAACAGCTGCAATGGAACATGGTTTAAAGAGTATAGAAGTTTATGTAAAAGGACCAGGTGCTGGTAGAGAAGCTGCAATCAGATCACTACAAGCTGCAGGTCTTGAAATAACATTAATAAAAGATGTTACACCAATACCACACAATGGTTGTAGACCACCAAAGAGAAGAAGAGTTTAATTATATAGAAACAGGAGGTGTTACTTAAATGGCTAGATATACTGGACCTACATGTAGACAATGTAGAAGAGAAGGCATGAAACTATTCCTAAAAGGGGATAGATGTTATACAGATAAATGTGCATTCGCTAGAAGAGGATATGCACCAGGACAACACGGACAAAGTAGAAAGAAACTTTCTAACTACGGAATACAATTAAGAGAAAAACAAAAAGCTAGAAGAATTTATGGAATTCTTGAAGGACAATTCAGAAGATACTATGAAAAGGCTAGTACAATGAGAGGAATTACTGGTGAAAACTTGTTAAGACTTCTTGAAATGAGATTAGACAACGTAGTATACAAATTAGGTTTTGGATCTTCTAGAGCAGAAGCTAGACAATTAGTTACACATGGACATTTCTTAGTAAATGGTAAGAAAGTTGATATAGCATCTTACCAATTAAGTGTTAATGATGTAATAACTGTTCGCGAAAAGAGCAAAGCTAGTGAAAAGTTTAAGGTTTTCGCAGAAAATCCTAAAACTTTACCAGCTTGGTTACAAGGAAGTACTGAAAACTTTGAAGCAAAGGTTGTTGCTGAGCCAACTAGAGCTGATATTGATGTTCCAGTAAATGAAACATTAATCGTTGAGTTATACAGCAAATAGGAATGGTAATTAGAATGGAATCAGTTGCCCTCAGTATGGTATAATTCATTAAGGGAGGGTTCGTATGTTAGAGATAGAAAAACCCAAAATAGAATGTGTTGAAACAGCTGAAGATGGTACTTATGGAAAATTTGTTATAGACCCATTGGAAAGAGGATATGGTATTACTCTAGGTAACTCACTTAGAAGAATACTATTATCATCTTTACCTGGAGTTGCAGCAAACTCTATAAAAATTGATGGAGTTCTTCATGAATTTTCAACTGTAACAGGACTAAAAGAAGATGTTACTGAGTTGATTCTTAATGTTAAAGGCTTAGCATTAAAGATGAGTGGGGAAGGTCCAAAAACTGTATACGTTGATGTTCAAGGACCAGGAGAAGTAACTGCTGCTGACATAGTTTGTGATGGCGACGTAGAAGTAGTTAATAAGGATCACCATTTAGCTACTTTAGATGATGGTGGTAAACTTTACATGGAAGTTAACATAAACAAAGGTAGAGGTTATGTTGCACAAAATAAAAATAAGATGGATGATCTACCAATAGGAACTATTCCTGTTGATTCAATCTATACTCCAGTAAAAAGAGTTAATTTTTCAGTTGAAAATACAAGAGTAGGTCAAATTACTGATTATGATAAATTAACTATTGAAATATGGACTAACGGAACAATTAAACCAGAAGAAGCTATTAGTCTTTCAGCAAAAATTCTTATAGAGCATTTTAAGTTATTTATGACTCTTACAGACCATGCAGATAATGTTGAAATAATGGTTGAAAAAGAAGAAGATAAGAAAGAAAAAGTACTTGAAATGACTATAGAAGAATTAGATCTTTCTGTTAGAAGTTATAACTGCTTAAAGAGAGCAGGTATCAACACTGTTCAAGAATTAACAGAAAGAACTATGGATGATATGATGAAAGTAAGAAATTTAGGTAAAAAATCACTTGAAGAAGTGCAAGAGAAGCTTGCAGCTTTAGGTTTAGGCTTAAAGAAATCCGATGAGTAAAGGAGGATGAAACATGGCACAACAACGCAAGTTGGGGCTTCCAACTGATCAGAGAAGAGCTATGCTAAGAAACCTAGTAACTAGTTTCTTAAAGAATGGTAGAATAGAAACTACTGTTACAAGAGCAAAAGAAACTAAGAATATAGCTGAAAAAATGATCACTCTTGCAAAAAGAGGAGATCTTCACGCTAGAAGACAAGTATTAGCATATGTTACTGAAAAAGAAGTAGTTGAAGATTTATTTGCAAACATTGCTCCAAAATATGCAGATAGAAATGGTGGATACACTAGAATATATAAAATGGGACCAAGAAGAGGAGACGGAGCAGAAATAGTTATACTAGAATTAGTATAATTGCTTTGAACGGGGATTAAGTATTTCTAGCTTAGTCCCCATTTTGCTATTGTTTAGGAGTATAATATTTAAAAGGAGTATTTACTCATATGAATCAAAATATGATAGAATGCAAAAACGTTATATATAAGTATGAAAAACATGATGAAGAACCTAAGGTTGCTGTAGACGGAGTTGATATTGACATAAAAAAAGGGGAATTTTTAGTAGTGCTTGGTCATAATGGTTCAGGTAAGTCTACTTTATCTAAACATATGAATGCACTTTTAATCCCTACAGAGGGAAAAGTCTTTGTTGATGAAATGGATACAAGTGATGAAAAAAATATATGGGAGATTAGAAATAAAGCAGGAATGGTATTTCAGAATCCTGATAATCAACTTGTAGCTACAATTGTTGAAGAAGATGTGGCATTTGGTCCAGAAAATTTGGGTATAGCCCCTGAAGAAATAAGGAAAAGAGTAGATGAAGCATTAAAGAAGGTAAATATGTACGAGTATAGAAAACATGCTCCACATTTATTATCAGGTGGCCAAAAACAAAGAATTGCTATAGCAGGAATATTAGCTATGAGACCAGAATGTATCATATTTGATGAACCAACAGCTATGCTAGACCCTTCTGGAAGAAAAGAAGTTATTAATACTATTAAGGATATTAACTCAAGATATGGCATAACTATAGTTCTCATTACACACTACATGGAAGAAGCTGTAGAGGCAGATAGAATTGTAGTCATGGATAAGGGAAAAATAAGAATGACAGGTTCTCCAAGAGAAATCTTTAGCAATGTGCCTGTGATGAAGGATATAGGGTTAGATGTGCCACAGGTAACTGAATTAGCTTATGAGCTTGAGAAAAGCGGGATAAATATAACTTCAGATATATTAACTATAAATGAGATGGTGGATGCATTATGTCAATTAAAATAGAAAATTTAACACATATATACATGCCTGGATCACCTTTTGAAAAGAAAGCGCTAGATGATATAAATATAACCATAGATGATGGCGAATTTGTTGCTCTTATAGGACATACAGGATCAGGGAAGTCAACGTTAATTCAACATATAAATGGCCTATTAAAGGCAAGCAGTGGTAAAATATTTATTGATGATATTGATATAACTTCCGAGAAAGTCAAACTAAGTAAAATAAGAAAAAATGTAGGGCTTGTTTTTCAATATCCTGAATATCAACTATTTGAAGAAACAGTTGAAAAGGATATAGCATTTGGTCCAAAAAACTTAGGATTAGATAACGAAGAAATATCTAGGAGAGTAAAAAAAGCAATGAATATGGTAGGTTTAGACTATGATACATATAGTCAGAAATCACCCTTTGACTTAAGTGGAGGTCAAAAAAGAAGGGTTGCTATTGCTGGAGTTGTAGCAATGGAGCCTAAGGTATTAATTTTGGATGAACCTACTGCTGGATTAGATCCTAGAGGAAGAGATGAGATTCTAGAGCAAATTAAGGCACTTAGAGAAGAATATAATATGACTATAATATTAGTATCACATAGCATGGAAGATGTAGCGAAGTTAGCTACAAGAGTGCTAGTTATGCATAAGGGTAAGTGTATTTTAGATGGTACTCCAAGTAAAGTATTTAAAGAGATAGATACCCTTGAAGATGTTGGACTTGCGGTTCCGCAGGTAACCTATCTAGTACAAAAGCTTAGAAGTAAGGGATTTAATATATCTGAAGATGTATTTACTATAGAACAGGCTAAAATAGAAATATTAAGATTATTAAAGGGAGCTAATAATAATGATTAAAGATATTACGATAGGTCAATACGTTCCAGGAGAATCTTTCATTCATAAATTGGACCCAAGAGTTAAAATATTATTGTCACTAGCATATATAGTGGACTTATTTTTAATAAATAATTTTAGGGGATATATTTTTATTATAGCGTTTACAGCATTGGCCATAATTGTTTCTAGGGTACCTTTTAAATATATATATAAGGGACTAAAACCTATACTTATTCTGCTTATAATTACTGCTCTATTAAATATATTTATGACGGGTGGGAATGCAGGAGAAGCTCCAATTTGGCATTGGAAGTTTTTAAGAATATATAAGGCAGGGTTAATATTAGCTGCATTTATGATTATTAGGTTAGTGTTTTTAATAGTAGGAACGTCGTTACTTACATTAACTACTTCACCTATTGAACTTACAGATGGATTAGAAAAATTACTAAATCCATTCAAAAAAATTGGGCTACCTGCTCATGAAATTGCTA
>JAYFRK010000136.1:0-8765 GCA_034925975.1 Clostridium sp. | reverse complement strand
TGATTGTATTATTTATTCCGCTTAACATATCTTCATATTTACATGTAACTGGATATCTTACATTTAGCGTCATTGTAACCTTATTATCTTCCATATTTATAACACCAACATTAAATGAAAGTTTACCTGATACTCTATCTTCAAGCCCTATCCCAAAAGATTCTCCATTTACCTCCATACCAATATGTTTATTCATAAATCTTATAAATTCAGTGATGTCACTATCCTCTAGTGGGAGTTCTCCAAGGAATGCAAGCAATTGCATAATTGCATTTTTCCCTAATTGAGGCATACTTCCGTGGGCTGATGCACCAATTGACTTTACAATAACCATTTCATCTTTTGACTCTACACTTATTTTATATCCGGTTTTATCCACAAAGTCTTTTGCAGCATTTATAACTATATTAGCATCATTAATTAATATTCCGGCTTCACAGTAGTCTGGAACCATATTTGCCTTGTTTCCACCTTTTATATACTTTATTTTATTTTCTTTTCTTTCACTACAGAATACTTTTACTAAATTAAAAATTGTTATACCCTTTTCTCCGTTTATAATTGGATACTCTGCATCTGGAGTAAATCCAGATATAGGTGGTTTTTCAGTCTTAAAATAATGTTCTATCTCACCACAGCCACTCTCTTCATTAGTTCCAAAAATTATTCTTACTTTCTTAGAAAGGTTAAGTCCTAAATCCTTTATAGCTTTAAGTCCATACACTGAAGCAATTATTGGTCCTTTATCATCCATTGTTCCACGACCATATATCTTTTCATCATGTATTTCTGCACCATAAGGTGGATACATCCATCCATCTCCCTCTGGAACTACATCTACATGTCCTAGAATTCCTACATATTCTTCTCCCTCACCATACTCTGCATATCCAATATAATTATCTAAATTTACAGTTTTGAACCCTAGATTATTACAAAGTTGAAGACAATAGTTTAATGCTTTTGCAGGCCCTTCTCCAAAAGGCATCCCATCCTTTGGACTTTCTTCAACACTATTAATCCTAACTAATTCTTGAGTAGATTTTATTATATCATCCTTCATTTTATCAATTTTTAAATTTATTTCCATAATTATCGCCTCATCTAAAATAATTTTAATGTAAAATTTCTTATTTTTTATTATACCATAATTATCAAATTTATTAATAACCTCTCTCAATAAAAATAATAAGCTATTACTATTCTGCAATAACTTAATATAAATTAAATGTTTTAGATAATGTATTGTATCCTGTTTGATTTAAAATATACATATCTATGAATATTAGTAACTTATACAATACAGTCTAGTTTAAAAAATATCTGCTAGTCAATAATTAAAGTATAAAGCCGTATTTCTTAACATACTAACTTAATAGATATCTTTAAATAAATGTAAAGATAAATGCTCATTTTAAGTAAAAGTAAATCTAAGTATTTATGAAAGGGTGCTATGTATGAAAGATTCTTTAAAAACAGATAAAAAAACTGAAGATATAATAATAAAACACATATCTGATGGTAGGAAACTATTTAAAAATAATGAAGTTGACAAGGCATTTGCTAAATTTGATGAAGCCTTGCAGCTTAATAGCAATTATGCCCAAACCTATTTAGCTAAATGTGAAGCTTATATTGCATTATTTGACGTAGAAAAAGCTGAGGAATGTATAAAGTCTTACTTAAGAATTAGTGCTGACACATATAGAGCCTATTTGAATATGATAGAAATATATATTACAAGTGGTAACTTTGAAAAAGCTCTTTTATTTTGCAACAAAGTCATAAAGCTGCGTCCTAATGATGCTTTGATTTATTATAAAAAAGCTTACATATTAAAACAGCTTAATATGATAAGTGAATCTATTAGATCCTATGATAAAAGTATAAAACTTCAGCCTAAATATTATGAGGCATATTGCGAAAAAGCAGAGCTTCTAACTGCTCTTTGTGATCATAAAGGAGCATTGAAAAGCTATGATAAAGCTATAAGCGTAGATAATCAAAAAAGTGATGCCTATATTGGTAAGGCTCTTGTATATATGGATCTTCAAGATTATCACTCTGCATTCCCATTAGCTAAAAAAGCTTATAGTTTAAATCCTGAAGACGAATGGTGTAAGTGTTACTACACAATTATAAAAGATATTCTGAATAAGCAAAAACTTAATGGTAAAACTAAAGGAGTTGTTATACCATTTAAACATATTTAGTATATATGGTAGATTATCAACTCTAAATATGCAGTATTTATTTTTATAAGTGTAACAAATTGCTTGAGTAAATCATATACTTTTAAAATAAAAAAGTATGTGATTTCTTTATTTCTAAATTTAATAAAAAAGACTATTGCAATATTTTACCACAAACAATATAATATGGGATATATTTCAAATTATATTGTTTTATGTCTATATTCAGGAGGTGCTAAATTATCATGGAAGATTGCTCTAAAATTAATAATAATACTACTATAGAAAAAGCTCCTAAGCCAACCAATGATATTAAAATAAAAAAAACTTTTAAAATCACAGAAGATGTAATAGAGGACTGTTTATCAACATGTCTATGATAAACAAATTTAATAGGAAGAAAGCAACTGACAACACTTGTAAACCAGTTGCTTTCTTTCTTCTTAATTTTAGCATTGATTATTAAATTATTACATAATGTGTTAAAATTAAACTATAAGACATATCTTCTCTTAAATTTAATAGAAAGTTGATATATACTTTAAATCTAATTTTATAAATAGAGTAAGGAGTGAGTAAGATGTTGCATATAGTAACAGATAGTTCTTGTGATTTACCTAAGAATATATTAGAAGAAAACAATATAAAAGTTGTTCCATTAACAATATCAATTGATGGAAAAGATTATAAAGAAGGTGTAGATATTAGCGCTGAAGAATTTCATAAAAAAATGTTAACATCTAAAGAGCTTCCAAAAACCTCTCAACCTTCTCCTATAAACTTTGCTAAAGCCTTTGAAGAATTCTCAGAGGAAGATTCTATTCTTTGCATGACAATATCCTGTGGAATTAGTGGTACATATCAATCCGCTTCCCTAGGAAGGGACATGTGTAAAAATAAAGATAATATTTTTATTTTTGATACTTTAGCAGGATCTTTAGGTCATGGTATTCAAATTTTGAAAGCAAACAAAATGTCACTTGAAGGTAAACCTGTTTCTACTATTATAGAGGAGCTAGAGAAAATCAAGAATGAAACTACTATATTTATACTTTTAGACACATTAGATAATATAGTAAAAGGTGGACGTCTTAGCAAATTTAAAGGTACTTTAGCTAGTATACTAGACATAAAGACAATACTTGAAGGTATAAATGGTAAAGTGGAACTAATAGAAAAAGTAAGAGGTAAAAAGAAATTCATAAATAAAACTATAGAATCAATAGGAAATAAGTGCTCAGACTTTTCAGATAAAGTCTTTGGTATTACACATGTTAGTGACTTAGATGATGCACTGCTATTAAAAAAATTAATCATAGAAAATTTCAATCCTAAGGATGTAATAATAAATACTATGGGATGTACTATGAGTACTTATGCTGGAAAGAATGGAATGATTATTTCATTTTAAGATAAGAAACCTCAAAGTTACTTTTGAGGTTTCCATACATATTCTCCGTTCTTATCTATATAACCTATCTTGTTGCCTAACTCTATCATTGCAATTCCATCAACAAATTCATAAGCTTCGCTAAACTTAGGTTCTATTATCATTTTTCCTGTCATGTCTATATATCCCCACTTACCATCTACTTGAACTCCTATTAATCCTTCACCAATTACATCAACATCTTCGTATTCTATAGGGATTATAATTTTGCCAGTTTTATCTATATATCCATATTTGTCGTTTTTGCATACTGCTGCATAACCTTCAAAAAAATCATCGGCTTCTTCATACTCGGGTTTTATAACTATCTCACCTGCTTTATTTATATAACCATATCCTTCTTTTAATTCTACAGATGCTAATCCATCTTTAAAGTCATTGGCTACAAAATATTTTGGTTGTATAACTACATTTCCATTTTTATCAATATATCCATATTTTTTATTTATATCTACTGCTGCTAATCCTTCACTAAATCCATGAGCATAGTTATAATTATTTTCTATTGCCAGTTCTCCTTGCTTATTTATATATCCTTGCTTCCCACCAATTTGAACTAGTGCTAATCCATCACTAAAGTTATAAGCATCTATAAATGATAGTGGGATAACTTCCTCTCCTTTTTTATTTACATATCCCCATTTGTAAGTAATCTGTACAGCAGCTAAATCCTCTGAAAATAGATTTACTTCTTTATACTTTGGCTCTATTACTATTTCACCATCTTTATTTATAAATCCTAATTTATTATCTATTCCTATTATAGCTAGATCTTCATAGAAGTCCTCTGCATAATCAAACTTAGCTTCAATAACTAGGCTTCCTAAATTATCAATATAACCATATTTACCATTGACCAACACTGGATACAATTTTTTTGTTGTACTCATTATTTCCCCTCCTAAGCAGGTATATACTATTATTTTTAATCATTCTCATTATATTATAGCGTATTTACATTATATCCCCTAATATATTTTTATTACATCATTATTATTATATTTCAATAACTTGCCATTCATGATTAACCCATAATCCTATAACTTCTACATTTAACCCCCATTCTTTAACGTTATTAACTGCGGATTTAATGTATCTTATGTGTTCTTCTTCACCTACAGGATTTCCTGCACAATCATAGTGCCCTACTACTGCAATTACTTTGGACCCATGTACACCAATAGATATATCTAACTTTCTCTTAATTGAATTAATCACTGTTATATCCTGCTGATCTGCTACTATTTTGTTAGGGCCTGGCTCAGTTATCATATCTAAATACTTAATACCATATTTATTCTTCATATAATCAATAACAGGTTGCTGTGCTCTTCCATCTATACAGCTTATAGCAGCTGCAAATTCTTCTTTCATTAAAAAATCCCCCTTTTAACCCATTTTTAATGTTTTACATAGATCATTAAATTTATCTATAGAATATTTATTCACTATTTTACTATAAGGTTTTATGCTATTTCAATTAAAATCAACTAAAATAGCTTATTTTAGGTTATAAAGTAACTTTTTTTATGCTTAAAATTAAATAATTATAAGAATTTGTAATTATATGTATAAATATTTTACATAATACAATACAACATTTTTATACTCATTTTGATATATTTTCATAATAATAATCTTATTTTTTTATTAGTAATTATGTTAAAATAGTAGTTAAATATGTTTAATTCTAATTTTGTCATATTTAAATCAATTTTGTAAGAAGGTGATATTTTGATTAATCCTTTAGAAATAACTGTATCTAATGAAGCTTATAGTCAATTAATAACATTATTAAAGCATCATAGTGAAGATTATTCTTGTGTGAAACTGTCTTACTCTAATGGTTGTTGCAAAAGCTCCAAAGTTGATATATATTTAGACGATTTAATTGATAAAGAAGAATATAATGTGGATAATATAGGAGGAATACCTTTTATATACGATGATTTATTAACTACTAATATAAAAAGGGTAGAAATCATTTATAAAAATTCTTCTTTTATGCTTAAGGCTACACCAGTAAATAATGTTCATAAAAGCTGCTCTGATTGCCATAGCGGCTGCGGTTCTAGTGGAAAAAAAAATTCATGTACTGGATGTAATCATAATTAATTTAAATAATAAGCTAACAGATAACTTGTTCTGTTAGCTTTATTCTTAAAACTAGCTAAGTAGGCATTTATATGTTATATTAAGATATAATTTACATTAACTTTGGAAATTACTTATTTTAAGGGAGGCAAATATTTATGCATTTTTTACTTACCTTATTAAAAGTATTAACCTACTTAAATTTGGTTTTTGCCCTTTTAATTATATTTTTTGAAAGACGAAATCCTTCTGCTACTTGGGCATGGCTAATGGTTCTAATACTAATACCTGGTATAGGATTTATATTATATCTTCTATTAGGTCAAAACTTAAGCAGGAGAAAGATGTTTGAATTAAAAACTGAAGAAGATAGATTTCATAAGCAGCTATTGGTTCAAGGTAAACAACTTTCTGAAGATACTATAGAGTTTCATGATAAGGCTATGAATGAATATAAAGATATGATGTATATGAATTTAATCAACAGCCAATCCGTATTTACACAGAATAACTCAGTAGAAATATTTACTGATGGCCATGATAAATTTAATGCATTATTTGAATCAATAGAAAATGCAACTGATCATATTCATATGGTTTATTATATTATTAAAAATGATACTTTAGGTAATAAACTAATAGATATTCTATCTAAAAAAGCTGCTGAAGGTGTTGAAGTTAGATTTCTTTACGATGGAATGGGTGGATTAAGACTACCAAAGCATTTCTTTGACAGATTAAAAGCATCTGGTGGGAAAATAGCCTGCTTTTTTCCTTCATTACTACCATTGGTAAATGTCCGTGTAAACTATAGAAATCATCGAAAAATAGCAGTAATAGATGGTAACGAAGCTTACGTAGGTGGATTTAATATTGGAGATGAATATTTAGGAAAAAATAAAAAATTTGGTTATTGGCGAGATACCCATATAAAGATAAAGGGAAGTGCTGTTGACTCTCTCCAACAAAGATTTCTACTTGATTGGCGTTATGCTTCTGATGAAAAAATAGCCTTTGATAAGAAGTACTTTCCTCCTAAATGTTCTCATGGACAAATAGGAATTCAAATAGTATCAAGTGGTCCCGATTCAGAATGGGAACAAATAAAAAATGGCTATATCAAAATGATTCATTCCGCTAAGAAAAATGTTTATATTCAAACTCCTTATTTTATACCAGATGAGAGTATTTTAGAGGCACTAAAAATAGCTTCCTTATCAGGTGTAGATGTTAGAATTATGTTTCCTGGCAAGCCTGATCATCCTTTTGTTTATTGGGCATCACTTTCATACATTGGAGAACTATTAAAAAGTGGAGTTCGTAGCTATACTTATAACAAGGGATTTATTCATAGCAAAACTATTGTAGTAGATGGTAAAATATCTTCTGTTGGCACTGCTAATATGGATGTTAGGAGTTTTAGATTAAATTTTGAAGTAAATGCTTTTATTTATGATTCTAATGTATCCGAAACTTTAGAACAGAAATTTGAAGAAGACATAAATGATTGTACAGAAATAACAAAAATACGTTACAATGAAAGATCTATTTTAATAAAGTTTAAAGAATCCATTTCCAGATTGCTTTCTCCTGTTTTATAAAAAACCTTCTTAATTAAATAGTGATTTATTAAAATTTTAAATTATAAAGACGTTATTTTCTATATATTCAGTGAAGATAGCGTCTTTATTTTTAAATATCTATAACAGCCAGTGCCTTGCTTTAACTTTTTATCTTTTAAATTTATTATTGACATAACTCTTATATATTCTCGATTTCTCTTCTATCTTGTTTTTTATTTCCTATCTTCTCTCTTCTCTTTTCCAACTCAATTCTTATACTATCTAATTCAATACCCTCTTCAGCCATAAGCACAAGTATATGATAGCTTAAATCGCATATTTCATTTACAAGTTCAACCTTATCTCTATTCTTTGCTGCTATAATAACTTCTGTACACTCTTCTCCTACTTTTTTTAAAATTTTATCTATCCCTTTTTCAAATAGGTAGTTAGTGTAAGACCCTTCCAAAGAATTTTCTTTTCTATCTAATACAACTTGAAACAGTTCCTTTATTACATCTATATTATTCATTTATAATCCCCCTCTTTTTACTACATAGCTAATTGCCCCTAGCATACAACTTATTTATATGGATATAATTAGACTATTCTATAGTTAAGTCTCTATAAAAACAAGTTTTGTTTCCCGTGTGGCACGCTGCCCCTATTTGATGAACCCTTACTAAGAGAGTGTCTCCATCACAATCTAGTGCAATGCTTTTAACATGTTGAAAATTTCCAGAGGTGCTTCCTTTATTCCAAAATTCCTGCCTTGACCTACTCCAAAACCATGTAGTCTTAGTACTTATTGTCCTCTCAAGGGATTCTTTATTCATATATGCCATCATTAAAACTTCCTCAGTATTAAAATCTTGAATAATACAAGGAACCAATCCATTGCCTTTATTGAAATCTACTGCTTTTAGTAGCTCTTCCGTAGTCAACTTTATAACACCTCCAAACTTTTCAGTGACCAGCGACTCTATTTTAAAATCTTACTTCAATATCATCCTTATTAAGATATTCTTTTACTTCATTAATAGTTAACTCTCTAAAGTGAAACAATGAAGCTGCCAGTGCTGCATCTGCTCCACTTTCTTTAAATACATCAACAAAATGCTGAAGTTTTCCACACCCTCCTGATGCAATTACAGGAATATTCACAGCTTTACACACAGCATCTGTAAATTCTACATCATATCCTTGCTTTGTTCCATCAGCATCCATACTTGTTAATAGAATTTCTCCTGCACCTAATTCTTCAACTTTTTTAGACCATTTTATAGCATCCAGTCCAGTATCTATTCGTCCTCCATTGATAAATACATTCCATCCAGAACCATTTTCTCTTTTCTTGCCATCAATAGCAACTACAACACATTGGCTGCCAAACTTCTCTGATGCATCCTTTATAAGTATTGGATTCCTTATAGCAGCTGAATTTATTGATATTTTATCAGCACCAGC
>JAYFRK010000413.1:0-2745 GCA_034925975.1 Clostridium sp. | reverse complement strand
TGGTGCATATAAACTTAAGGCTACACCAGATAAACCTTATTATAAATCTGCAAGAATAGTAGGGGATATACTAGGTAAGTACCATCCTCATGGAGATACTTCTGTATATGATGCCATGGTTATATTAGCTCAAGATTTTAGCACAAGAATTCCACTTATAGACGGGCATGGTAACTGGGGAAGTGTTGATGGAGATAATGCAGCTGCTATGCGTTATACGGAAGCTAGACTTACTAATGTAGCACTGGAAATATTAAGAGATATAGAAAAAGATGTAGTAGATATGGTAAACAACTATTCAGATACAGAGTTAGAGCCTAAAGTTCTTCCAGCTAGGATTCCTAATTTACTTGTAAACGGAGCTTTTGGTATTGCTGTTGGACTTGCTACAAATATACCACCACATAACCTTGGGGAGGTAATTGATGCATCTATAGCCTACATAGATAATAATGATATTACTGTACAGGAATTGATGAATTATATAAAGGGACCTGATTTACCTACTGGAGGTATAATTATTGGAGAAAAGGCAATGCTATCTGCTTATGAAAGCGGAGAGGGTAAAGTTACGTTAAGAGCTAAAACAAGTATAGAAAAATTAGAAAATGATAGATATGGTATAATAATAAATGAATTCCCCTATAGAAGAAATAAAGCTAAAATACTTCAAACTATTTCAGAAATGACTGCAGATAAAAAGCATTCAAAAGTTCTGGAATCTATTGTAGATATAAGAGACGAATCAGATAGAAACGGAATAAGAGCTGTAATAGAGTTCAAAAAATCTACAGATAGAGATACTGTTGATAAGGTATTAAAGTATTTATTCAAAAGAACGGATTTGCAAGTTAATATAATTTTTAATATGGTAGCTATTGCTGATGGAAAACCTGAAACTTTGGGATTGAAGAGCATATTAGCTCATTACGTAGATCATCAGAAGGATGTAGTTACTAGAAAGACAAAAAAAGAATTAGAAATTGCCATGAAGAGATTTCACATTGTAGAGGGATTTATTAAGGCAATAAGTATAATGGATGATATTTTAGCTACAATTAGAGCTTCTAAATCTAAAAAAGATTCAGAAACAAATCTTGTAAATAAGTTTGGTTTTACTGTAGAACAAGCTCAAGCTATTGTGGAACTTATGCTATACAAGTTAACAGGACTTGAAATAAAGGTATTTGAAAAAGAGTACAATCAATTAGAAAGGCAAATTAAGCTTTTGCAAAAGATTTTAAGCAATGAGAAAGAGCTTTTTAAGGTTATAAAGAAAGATCTTCTAGAGGTTAAAGAGAAGTTTGGTGATTCAAGAAGAACTGAAATAATACACGATGATGATGCAGCAATAATAGATGTAGAAGAATTTATATTAGAAGAAGATATAATAATTACAATTTCTAATGAAGGATATATAAAGAGAATATCTGATAAATCTTATAAAAGATCTAATGCTAATGTAGATGAGATAGAGTATAGAGAAGGGGATTTTAATAAGCATCTTTTAAATGCTAATACAAAGGATAACTTGCTTATATTTACAAATTACGGCAATATGTATCAATTAAAATGTGCTATGATACCAGAAATGAAGTGGAAGGAAAAAGGAGAGAGAATAGATACACTCATCAAAACATTGGATTTAGAAAAAGAGAAAATCATAGGAATACATCATGTATATGAATTAAAAGCTGATAAGTATTTTACTTTCTTTACAAATAGAGGGGTAATTAAAAAAACATCTCTAGATAAATTTCAAACTAATTACTCTAAATTAGTAGCCTTAAAATTAAAAGAAGATGAAAAGCTAATCCATGTAAAAGTTAACGATAAAGACAGAACAGAAAAATATATTAGAGTTATTACTAAAAATGGATTAGAATTTACTGTAGATGAACCTAAAGTTGAAATTACCGATAGAAATATATTTGGAGTACAAATGTTTAATATTTCTAGAGAAGACGAAGTAATATCTGTAGAATACACTGATGAATTTGAAATTAAAAATTTTACTGTGAATATAAACTCTAGTGGTCATATAAGATTATCTAGTGTTAAACCCTATAAAAATTTTATGAGTTGTTTAACTAATTCGTTTAGTAAAATCCTTATTTTTAGTGACAATGGAAATGTATTTTTAATTCCTGCATATATGATACAGAATGTGGATAAAGAAGGAATAAAGTTAAATAGATTAGTTGACGATTTTGATGAAGTGCATGATAAAATAATAAATATATTCTCCATTTTAGAGTTTGATGAATCCACTAGTTTATATTTTTTTAGCAAAGAAGGCTATGTTAAAAGAACACACTTAAGCGAATTTAGTGGAGATTACATTATTACTAAAGGATACAAGCTGAGAAATGATGACGACAGATTGATTAAAGTTAAATTAAGCAGTGATAGCATAGAAAAAGATATATTACTTATAACAAAAGAAGCCATGTGTATTAGATTTGATGCTAATAGTATAAATAGTATGGGTAAGATAGCATCTGGAGTTACTGGCATAAGCTTAAAGGAAAATGATGAAGTTATATATGCTGAATTTATATTAAAGAATAAAATCAGAGATGAAATAGCTGCAGATGCAGAAAATATGGACAGTTTATATTTAATCTCTAAAGATAGAGTTGAGGAAAATATACCTCTTAAAAATATCAAATTGCAAAATAGAGCAGGTATAGGCAAAAAAATAGTAATTCTAGAAATTAATGATTATATAACCGAGATAAAATA
>JAYFRK010000515.1:0-4695 GCA_034925975.1 Clostridium sp. | reverse complement strand
TTACATAAAATATTTTAATGATGAGGATAAAGAAGGGGAATACTATTTAAAAGATTCAGAAATAGCATTTGATTATGTTATTAAAGAAGGGGACAGAATATATAAAAAAGATAGAGAATATATAGATAGTATAGAAGAAAGTTCTGAGGAAGAAATTTTAGAAGTTGAAGATCATATGGAAAGCACTAAGAATAGCACTAATGATACAATTCAACCAGTTAATAGTGAAGAAAATTTAAATATTAATGAAACAGGTAGACAAGAGGTTGCAGCTGAAAAAGAAGTAGAAGAAAACCAACTTAAGGTTATAGTGAATGATGAACCTGTAATATTAAAGGGAAAAGATAAATATGTATTTATAGATATTTTTAATTACATAGAATTTAATTTAACCATACCTCAAGGTAATTTAAGACTTTTATTGAATGACAAGAAGGCTGGATATTATGATGAATTAAAATATGGAGACATTATAAAAATTTATTGGGAATAACTTGTAAAGGGGCTATATTATAATGAATTTTTTGAACAGAGCAGAAGAAATAAAAGACCAATTAATAGATATAAGAAGGGATTTTCATATTAACCCGGAGTTAGACTATGACCTTCCAAGGACGGTAGAAAAAGTAAAACATTTCTTAGAAAAAGAAGGCATAGAATATATACAAACTTCTAAAAATGGAATTTGTGGTATCATAAAAGGCAGTGGGGATAAAACTATAGGTATAAGGGCTGATATGGATGCTCTTCCTATGGAAGATAAAAAAACATGTGAATATTCATCTAAATCAAAAGGAAAGATGCATGCCTGTGGTCATGATGTTCATACAACTGTACTTTTAGGAGCTGCCAAAATATTAAACGAAATTAAGGATAAGCTAAACGGAAATATAAAACTCTTATTTGAACCAGCCGAAGAGACTACAGGTGGTGCTATTCACATGATCCAAGAAGGAGTGTTAGAAAATCCTAGAGTGGATGCTATAATAGGACTTCATGTGGAACCTAATATTGAAGTTGGAAAAATAGGTATAAAAAGAGATGTAGTAAACGCAGCCTCTAACCCTTTTAATATAAAAATAATTGGAAAAGGGGGGCATGGTGCATATCCACACAGTACAATAGATCCAATAGCAATCAGTGCAAATGTTATCACAGCCATTCAAAATATAGTTAGCCGTGAAATTCCACCAACAGATCCAGCTGTTATAACTATTGGATCTATACATGGAGGAACTGCACAGAACATAATACCTGATGAGGTAGAGATAAGAGGAATAATGAGAACCATGACTAGGGAACATAGAGAATATGTTAAAAGTAGGTTAGTAGAAGTAGTTGAAGGAATAACTACTTCTATGAGGGGAAAGTGTGAAATTAATATAGAGGAAAGCTATCCTTGTTTATATAATGATGATGAAGTAGTAAAAATATTAGAGGATGGGGCAGAAAGTGTAATAGGAAAAGAAAATGTAGTAAAACTTCAAAAGCCAACCATGGGAGTTGAAAGTTTTGCATATTTTTCATTAGAAAGACCGTCAGCTTTTTATTACTTGGGCACAAGAAATGAAAAAAGAGGGATAGTACATCCGCTACACAGCAATCTATTTGATGTGGATGAAAATAGTATAGCTATCGGAGTTGCAATACAATGTGAAACTGCAGTAAGACTCTTAAATAAGTTGGCAAAATAAAGAATGATTTGTAAATTATAATGTTTATAGTTGTAAACTTATTATGGTTAGTATATAATTTTTGATGTTGCGTCGAAAAATGATGATAGTAAGATTATTATGATGCAATATTATGCGGAGGTATAAAATGAGAATTGAAATAGGACCAAATGAGGCAGGACAAAGAGTAGATAAGTTTTCAAGAAAATTATTGAAGGATGTACCTCTAGGAGCAATATTTAAAGCTCTTAGAAAAGGGGACATAAGAGTTAATGATAAAAAAGTTAAGCAGGATTATTTTTTAATAGAAGGAGATATATTAGAAACTAAATATATCCAATCTGAGAAAAAAGAGCAAGTGAGAGAATATAATGAAGTAGATTACAGTTCTATTAAGATTACATATGAAGATGAGAACATGGTAATTGTGGAAAAATGGCCTGGGGTTCTTGTACATTCAGATAGAAAAGAAGGAGAACCATCTTTAACAGATTATGTACTGTCATATCTTCATGAAAAAGGAGACTACATTCCTGAAGATGAAATTACTTTTACACCGGCACCATGTAATAGGCTAGATAGAAACACGTCAGGTTTAGTTATCTTTGGTAAGAATTTTCAAAGTTTAAAGCTTTTAAATGAAATGATAAGAGAAAGAAAAATTAAAAAGTATTATAATGCATTAGTAAAAGGAAAGCTTAAAGAAGGGTGTTATGAAGCATATATTTTAAAAAATGAAGTAAATAATATTTCTCAAATTTCTGCTAATAAAAAACCAGATTACAAGAAAATAGCTATGGAAGTTAAAGTGTTGGATACTGTAGGAAGTTTTTCATTCTTAGAATTGGATTTAATTACAGGAAGAAGTCATCAACTAAGAGCTCATTTAGCATATTTAGGTAATCCTATAATAGGAGATACTAAATATGGAGATAAGAAATTAAATAACTTTTTCAATAACAAATATGGATTAAGTTTTCAATATCTTTATGCATATAAATTAGTTTTTAAAGATTGTCCAAAAGAGCTTGCTTATATGGAAAATAAAGTTGTAACAGAATCACTACCACCAATTTTCAAGAAGATTAAAAAGGATGCTTTAAAATTTTAGGGGAGTTTTAGTATGAAAAAACAATCAACTACTAAAGGTTTCGCCATATTGTCAGCAGCGGGGATAATTGTAAAATTATTATCCCTTTTATACATACCTTTTTTGAAAAGGATAATTACACTAAATGGATATGGCATATATGGTGCATCATATAAAATATATGTATGGATATATGTTCTTGCAAACTCAGGAATACCTGTTGCTATATCAAAATTAGTGTCAGAATACATAGCTTTAGGTCACTATAAAGATGCTGTTAAAAGTTTTAAAATAGCAAGATTTATGATGCTTATAATTGGTACTGTAATGAGTTTAATGATGTTCATATTTGCAGGCCCATTAGCTCGTGCTATTGGCTATGAAAGCTCAAAATTAGCTATTATGGCATTAGCTCCAACCATATTTTTTACATCAATTGTTTCATCTTATAGAGGTTATTTCCAAGGTAGAGGGAATATGACTCCCACTGCGGTATCTCAAATTCTAGAGCAAATAATCAATACTATATTTACATTAGTATTTGCAGCTATGTTTATGAAATATGGAGTGGAGGCAGGATGTGCAGGAGGTACTTTAGGTACTTCACTAGGTTCCCTGATAGCTGCTGTATATCTTATATTTGTATATGAAAAAAATAAAGTCATTAAAGTTCCTAAAGGATATAGAGAGCTAGATAGGAGCAGACATACTAATAAACAGTTAGCTAAAAGAATAGTTCAGTACGGACTTCCACTTGTTATATGTGTAGGACTTCAATATTCAGGAGATATTATTGATTTAGGAATAGTTAAAAGAAGACTTCTTCATTCGGGTTTGGGGGAAGTTGGAAGTAATGAGAAGTTCGCTCTATTTAATATGTATAGAACTCTATTAAGTGTGCCAATAACTCTAGTGTCAGCACTGGCAGCTTCTGTATTACCAGCTATATCAGGGGCATATTCACTAAAGGATAAGAAGAGTGTTCAAAATAAAGTAAATTATGCATTTAGATTTTGCTTTTTAGTAGCAATTCCATCTGCAATAGGACTTGCAGTTTTAAATAATGCAGTATTCCAATTACTATTTAAAGAAGAACAAGGTGGAGTACTATTGCTTTATGGTTCAGTAGTTTTAATTTTAAATTCTATTGTTTTAATACAAACCTCTATACTTCAAAGTGTAGGAAAGCTATATACTTCAACGCTATTTATGGTATTGGGCGTATTTGGTAAGATATTAACAAATTATATTTTAGTTGGAATACCTAAGATAAATATAATAGGTGCAATTTACGGTAATATGGTATTTTTCTTAATACCTCTTATACTTAACTATATGCTTATAAATAAAACACTTAAAATTAGAGTTAAGCTTTCAACTCATTTTGTAAAACCATTTTTATCTTCTGCTTTAATGGGATTAGTGGTTTACGGAGTTTATGCTGTTCTAACAATACTTTTATTAAGATCTTCCATTACAGGATATATAAACAATGCAATAGCTACTATTATAGCTATTGCAATAGGAGTATTTGTTTATATGTATGGTCTTGCCATAACAGGAGGAATAACCAGAAAAGACATGGATGAATTGCCTTCTAAAATTACAAGATTAATACCTAGGGCGATTCTTAAGAGAATCAAATAATAAGTAAAGTGCGACAAAATAGCGGCATGTAAGGTTACTTGGCTAACACATATATGTATCATTGAGAAACCTTCAGTTCATAGAGTAGTACTAAAGGCTGCTTTATTTAAAAATCTTACCCCGCTCCATCCGACGTCCTGTCGGGGAGCGGGCTGTGCTCGTCCTTGAGCACAATTACAGATTTTTAAAACAGCAGCCTTAAGTACTACTAGCTATTTCTTCAAAGTTTCTTCAATTGATACATATATGCTAGCCAGTAATCTTACATGCCTTAATTAGTTACAA
>JAYFRK010000209.1:0-11713 GCA_034925975.1 Clostridium sp. | reverse complement strand
TTTGGTATATATTTAAAGAAGTGTTCAAGTGAGAATGGTCTATATAAGTGAACATTTAATAAACCAACTTTTTCACCTTTAGCCATTAAGTAATCTATTGTCTCTTCTATAGCATCACATATAGAACCCATAGCTATTATAATTCTTTCAGCATCTGGAGCTCCATAATAATTGAATAGGTGATATTCTCTTCCTGTTAACTTAGTTATCTCTTGCATGTATTCTTCAACTATTTCTGGAAGTGCATCATAGTATTTGTTTGAAACTTCTCTTTCTTGGAAGTATATATCTGGGTTTTGAGCAGTACCACGAGTTACTGGGTGATCTGGGTTTAATGCACTTCTTCTAAAAGCATTAACAGCATCCATATCAAGTAATTTTCCTAAATCATCATATTCTAAAACTTCTATTTTTTGTACTTCATGTGAAGTTCTAAATCCATCAAAGAAATTTACAAATGGAACTTTTCCTTTTATAGCTGCTAAGTGAGCAACTGCTCCTAAGTCCATAACTTGTTGTACTGAACTTTCTGCAAGTAGAGCAAAGCCTGTTTGTCTTGCTGCCATAACATCTTGGTGATCTCCAAAGATATTAAGTGAGTTTGCAGCTAAGGCTCTTGCTGATACGTGAAGTACACCTGGTAGAAGTTCTCCAGCCATCTTGTACATGTTTGGTATCATTAATAAAAGACCTTGTGATGCAGTGTATGTAGTAGTTAATGCACCAGCTTGTAATGAGCCATGAACAGCACCTGCTGCACCAGCTTCAGATTGCATTTCCATAACTTTTACAGTTTGTCCAAAAATATTTTTTCTTCCTTGAGCTACCCACTCATCTACGTGCTCAGCCATAGGAGATGAAGGAGTAATTGGATAAATGGCTGCTACATCAGTAAATGCATATGAAACGTGTGCAGCAGCAGTATTACCATCCATTGTTTTCATTTTTTCCATGTTTATACATTCTTTATATATAATTTTAACTTACTATTTAGGTGTAAGTTATTTTAATTAACAATTAAGATTATAATAATTGATACTTATAGTTCTTAGAAAATATACATATAGGCTTTTAAATTTTAGAAAGCTTGTAATATCTTTTATATGCTTTCTTTTAACTATTTATTATAATTGAACAACAATAGTTTAATAGTATAGCTTAATCACTTTTTATATGTAGCTTTATAAATGTAAAATATATATTATATATATCATATTTTTATGATTTAGCATATACTATATTTTATTTATGCAACATTTTTTTAAAAGTATATAAGCTAATTTATAAATTAATTTGTTTTATAAACAAACTTAAATCTAAAATTTAACAATAATTTTATAATAATATTTAAAAATAATTTATAATTCATAATATAATTTATATTATTTAATAAATTTTATCTTTTGTCAATAAATAAAATAAATGTCAGACTATTAAAATAGTTAAACCTTTCACCAGCTTTCCATTATAGTTAAAGCAAAAGGTAGTCACATTTGACTACCTGCTGCTATTTATATAATGGATATCTGTTACATATTTGATTAACTTTTTCTCTTATTTCACCTAAATCTCCATCTCTATTTTCTATAACATAATTTATGAGATAGGCTATTTCCTTCATTTCTTCTTCTTTGAAACCTCTTGTTGTTACAGCTGGCGTTCCTATTCTTATACCACTTGTAATAAATGGACTTTTAGTTTCAAAAGGAATTGTATTTTTATTAACAGTAATTCCTACACTATCTAGAAGTTTTTCTGCATCTTTACCAGTAATATTTTTGTTGCTTAAATCTATTAAAATCAAGTGATTATCTGTACCTCCTGAAATTAATCTAAAGTTGTACTTAGCTAGTTCCTCCTCTAGTGCTTTGGCATTCTTAATAACTTGATTTATATAGGCTTTGTACTCATCTTTCAAAGCTTCACCAAAACAAACTGCTTTTCCTGCAATAATATGCAATAATGGTCCTCCCTGTATTCCTGGGAAAATAGCTTTGTCTAAGTCCTTTGCATATTTTTCTTTACACAGTATAGCTCCTCCTCTAGGACCCCTTAGTGTTTTGTGAGTTGTTGTTGTGACAAAGTCAGCATATGGTACTGGAGATGGATGAAGTCCAGCTGCAACAATTCCTGCTATATGAGCCATATCCACCATAAAATATGCCCCAATTTCATCACATACTGATTTTATTCTTTCAAAATCGATTATTCTTGAATATGCACTTGCACCAGCAACTATCATTTTAGGCTTATTGTCTAATGCAAGTTTTCTTAGCTCATCATAATCTATTCTTTCATTCTCTCTATCTACTCCATATGAAATGAACTTAAAAAGCTTTCCTGAAAAGTTTACAGGACTTCCATGAGTTAAGTGCCCTCCATGGCTTAAATCCATTCCCATTATTGTATCTCCTGGTTCCAATACAGATAGATACACTGCCATATTTGCTTGTGAACCTGAGTGTGGCTGAACATTTGCATGTTCTGCTCCAAATAATTTTTTTAATCTCTCTATAGCTAAGTTCTCAACCTTATCTACTTGCTCGCACCCGCCATAATATCTTTTGCCAGGGTATCCTTCAGCATATTTATTCGTTAACTGTGACCCCATAGCTTCCATTACAGATTTACTAGTAAAATTTTCTGAAGCAATCAACTCAATGTTGTTGTTCTGACGATTGTTCTCCATTTCAATCATATTAAATATATCTGGATCATTAATCTTTAGGTTATCAAAATTCACTTTTATCCCTCCTTAATGTATTTATTCGGTAATTACTATATAGTTTTACTCTATTATAAGATTTTATTGTCAAAATATCAATCAAATATCCAATTTCATAATAATATGTACAAACATTTAGCCCATTTTATATATTATTATTCTTATTTTTCTATAGAGATTTTTCTAAAAATCATGATATAATAACTTTGTTAATAAACAATTATATGAAGAAAGGACTTCACACTATGGATAGGAGCGACAAAATACTACATATTGCTGCTGAAGCAGGAAGAATAATACTTCAAAGTGGTGGAGAAACGTATAGAGTTGAAGAAACCATACTCAGAATATGCTATGCCTTTGATGTTAAGCAGGCAGATAGCTTTGTGACTCCAACAGGAATAATGTTATCTATAACAGATGAAAATGATAAAACAATTTCCTTAGTTAAACGAATTAGCATTAGAACTGTTAATTTAGAGAAAATTTCAAAAGTTAATGATTTATCTAGAGCGATAGGTACTAAATCCCTTTCATTGGAATACGTGGAAAAAAAATTAAAAGAAATCGATTTCATTCAAGGATATAATGATAAAGCTTTACTTGTAGCCTCATCTTTTAGCGCAGGCTTTTTTTCCTTACTTTTTGGAGGTACCTTTAGAGATTTTTTTGTTTCTCTTTTTATAGGATTTATAATAAAGATTATGTCTATAGCGCTAAATAACATAAGAATAAACGAATTTTTCATAAACTCCTTAGGTGGCGCTATAGCTGCATTAATAGCTTTAATAAGCGTACATCTAAATTTAGGTCAAAACGAAGACAAAATTATAATAGGTTCCATAATGCTTCTTGCTCCAGGCTTAATCATCACAAATGCTATTAGAGATACCATAGCTGGCGATTTATTATCCGGCATATCAAGAGCTGTGGAGGCTATCTTTGTAGCCATTGCCGTAGCTGTAGGTACCGGTATAGTTATGAAATTATGGTTTTTACTTTTTGGAGGTATAGTAAGATGATATTAGGTTCTCTATATGCATTGTTAGCTTCTTTAGGATTTGGAGTAATTTTTAATATACGAGGAAGAAACTTATTTTTCGCATCATTAGGTGGATCAATTGGCTGGTTTTTTTATTTATTATCTCTAGAATATTATCCATCTAAAGTATTTGCATTATTTGTAGGATCTTTAGCCATCAGTATATATTCAGAGGTTATGGCAAGAGTTCTAAAAACGCCTGTTACTACGTTTATGATTTGTGCAATGATACCATTAGTTCCTGGTGCAGGCATGTATTATACAATGCTTGAATCCATTCAAGGTAATATAGATAAATCTTTAACATTAGGATTACAAACCATAGGCGGTGCTGGTGCTATAGCTGTTGCAACAGTATTAGTAGCTTCCACTACCAAAGTTATTGTAACGCTAAAACAAGGTAAAATAAAAGGAAGTAAGTAAAAAAAGTCAATCCATCTGGATTGCCTATTTCATAAACATAGTTAATGTTGACACTAAATCATCTATTTTGAAATCTCCATTATCTTCTCCACTTGCCATACAATCTTGAGCATAATTTTTAAGTATTAAAGCTCCTACTTTGTTTACAGCAGCTCTTACTGCTGCAACTTGAACTAACACTTCTTTACAACAGGCATTATTATCTATCATTTTTTCTATTCCTTTAACTTGCCCCTCAATCCATCTAAGCCTTACTTGTATATCTTTTTTAGCATCCTTTTTATTATCCATATATACAATTCTCCTATCTACAACAATTGAATTCTTTTATCTGATAACTACTACCCATAACACCATTTATACCTATACCCGGTATAATAATATAATTATATCACTAATTACTTTTAAGTTCAATAAAGTAATAAAGACTTATATTTTTTGAAATTAAAAATTCCCACTACACCGTAGAACGAGTAATAGTTGAACCTGTATATAACAGGTGGGCATCTCCTTTTTATTTCTTGTCCTTTAATAGTCGCCTTTAAAGTTTCATTCCATAAAAAGAGTCGGATTCCCTTTTTTAATATTGTTGGGTCAATATATACTCATTATACTAATATAGTAGGAATTATTTTTTATTTTATACTTATATTATACTACATTTCTAAAAAAATATCATAGTTAAATCTATTTAGATTGATTATTTTCTTGAAAGGCTATTCCTAGTTCATTTAATTGTTTACTATCTACAAGGTTTGGTGCTTCTGTCAAAGGACAATAAGCATTTTGATTCTTAGGGAAAGCTATAACGTCTTTAATATTTTCAGTTCCAGCCAAGAACATTATTAATCTGTCAAATCCATAAGCCAATCCGCCATGTGGGGGTGGTCCAAATTTGAAGGCATCCAATAAGAAACCAAATCTCTCCCATGCACTTTCTTTTGTAAATCCAAGCACCTTAAACATTCTTTCCTGAAGTTTAGTATCGTGTATTCTTATACTTCCTCCACCAAGTTCTTCTCCATTTAAAACTATATCATATGCTATAGCTCTAACTCTTCCTGGATCACTTTCTAGGTATTGGATATCTTCTTCCATAGGAGCTGTGAATGGATGATGCTCTGCTTGATATCTTTCTTCTTCTTCATTGTAAGATACTAGTGGGAACTCAGTTACCCATACAAATCTGAATTCCTTATTATCTTTTAGTATTTCTAGTTTTTTTGCCATTTCAAGTCTTAATGCCCCAAGAGTTTGTAAAACTATACTATTTTTATCTGCTACTATTAATATTAAATCTCCACTCTTAGCATCTAGTGTTTTAATTATTCCATTAATTTCTTCTTCCTTTAAGAATTTTGATATAGGTGATTTTATTTCATTATCTTTACAAGCTATCCATGCAAGACCTTTAGCTTTATAAGATTTTACAAAATCAGTTAGCTTATCAATTTGTTTTCTTCCCATATCAGCAGAATTAGGTACTTTTATAGGTCTTACGCTTCCACCATTCTCTAATGCGTCTTTAAATACTTTAAATTCAGCATCTTTAACAATTGAGCTGATATCATTTATTTCCATACCGAATCTTAGGTCTGGTTTATCACTTCCATATTTACTCATAGCTTCATTATAAGTAATTCTCTCAATTGGAAGCTTTACATCCACATCTGCAATTTCTTTAAATATCTTTTGTATTAGTTTTTCGTTTAAATTTATTACGTCTTCCATATCTACAAAAGAAAGTTCCATATCTATTTGAGTAAATTCTGGTTGTCTATTAGCTCTTAAATCTTCATCTCTAAAACATTTTGCTATTTGGAAATATTTATCATAACCTGAAACCATCAACAACTGCTTAAATAGTTGTGGTGATTGAGGCAATGCATAGAACATTCCAGGATAATTTCTGCTTGGAACTAGATAATCCCTAGCCCCTTCTGGAGTACTCTTAGTAAGTATTGGAGTTTCCATTTCTAAAAATCCATTTTCATCTAGAAAATCCCTTACAACCTTTGCAGCTTTATGTCTTATTTTAAATATTCTTTGTATATCAGGTCTTCTAAGATCAAGATATCTATATTTTAATCTTACCATTTCATCTGTGTCTAGATTTTCCTTTATGTAAATAGGTGGTGTTTCTGATTCAGATAAAATTTTAATACTCTCACCTTTAAGTTCAACCATTCCTGTTGGCAAGCTTTCATTTGGTGACTCTCTTCTTACTAACTCTCCTTCAACAGCAATACAGTATTCAGGTTTAACTAAATCTGCTTTTTCAAAAGCATCTTTATTGATCTTTTCTCCGAATACAACTTGAAGTATACCTTCTCTATCTCTAAGATCCACAAATACTAATCCACCTAAATTTCTTTTTCTTTGAACCCATCCCATTACTACATGCTTTTGTCCTATATGGGATTCTCTAAGTTCACCGCACATTATGCTTCTTTTAAGTCCATTTAACGACTCTCCCACTTTTTCGTCCTCCTTTTATTTTAGATGCTAGGTACTAGGTACTAGGTACTAGGTGCTAGGTGCTAGGTGCTAGGTGCTAGGTGCTAGGTGCTAGGTGCTAGCACAATTTTAATTAGTAAAGATTATTTTGTACATTCCTAAAAATATTTTCTCCTATTACCTATTACCTATTACTTATTATCTATTACCTTCTTTTAATATTGTTGCTATTTCATCAATATTATCTAATGCTACTTCAATTTGTGTTCCATCTTCCATTCTCTTTAGTTTTGCTTTTCTTTCAGTTATTTCAGTATCTCCTAAAATAACTGTATAAGTAGCTCCTATTTTGTTAGCATACTTCATTTGTGCCTTTACGGATTTATCCATATGATCACATTCAGCTTTAATGCCTTTTTCCCTTAAGCTGTTTACAAGCTTAATACTTTCTATTTTACCTTTGTCTCCCATAAATCCAATATATATATCTATGTAATTTGGTTTAGGAATTTCAATATTATTTTCTTCTAGTGTGAGTATAAGTCTTTCTATTCCCATACCAAAGCCCACAGCTGGTGTTGATTTTCCTCCTATTTGTTCTATAAGTCCATTATATCTTCCACCGCCGCATACAGTTATATTATCATTTATTATTTCAAACACGGTTTTAGTGTAATAATCAAGACCTCTTACAATATACGGATCTACCTTATATTTTATATCTAGGGCATCTAGGTATAGCTTCAAGCTTTCAAAATGCTCCCTGCAATCATCACATACGTAATCTAAAATTATAGGAGCTCCTTTTGCAATAGATTTGCACTCCTCATTTTTACAATCCAATATTCTCATAGGATTTCTTTCAAACCTGCTTTTACATGTATCACAAAGCTCATCATGTTTCTCTTTAAAATAACTTTTTAAAGCTTCATTATATCTCTGCCTGCATTCTGGACATCCTATGTTATTTATGTTTAACTCTAAATTTTTTATTCCAAACTTTTTGAAAGCTCCCATAGCAAGACTTATTATTTCAGCATCTAATGAAGCTTCTTGAGAACCAAAAACCTCTACTCCAAATTGGTGATGCTGCCTTAATCTACCTTTTTGAACATTTTCATATCTAAATACAGGTGTAAAGTAATACATCTTTATTGGCAAAGCTTCATTAAACAATCCATTTTCAATAAAAGCCCTTGCTGCTGGAGCAGTGCCTTCTGCCTTTAAAGTAACACTTCTACCTCCTTTATCATTAAAAGTATACATTTCCTTTTGAACAACATCAGTAGTTTCTCCTACTCCTCTTTCAAAAAGTTCAGTATGCTCAAATATAGGAGTTCTTATTTCTCTGCAAGCATAAACCGCTGCCATTTGTCTCAAATTTTCTTCTATGTACTGCCATTTATATGAATCCATAGGTAGTAAATCTTTAGTACCCTTTGGCGCTTGAATTGCCACTATTGCTCACTCTCCTTAGATAAATTATAATTCCATTGAAGGTCTATACACTAACTATAAATTATAATCCTTAAAGCCTTAGCTGTAAACATCAAAGTACTGCTAGTATAGAGTTTTTAATAATTGTAGTTTGCTCTCTACTTTTTCCTCAATTCTATCTACATACTCTCTTACATCTTTTATATTTCCCATTCTCTCTATTTTATCAATGTCTAAGAATATAACTTTAGTAACTGCATCTGCTCCTAAGGCTATTATAGTTTGCCTTTCTCCTATCATCTCAACGTTATATATTCCCTCTTTGTTAGGTTTGGAATATCCTACATTCTCCATATTGCCCACCATGTTTTTTTGCCTATACATATAATATGGTATCATATTTAGCTTTTCTGCTAATTCTACTGTTTTACTATACATTTCATTTAACTCTGTTTGCTCCATAACTTTAACTTTCCCAGTGACTATTTGTTCATGCAGTATAGAAGCTCTTTTTACAGACATTCCATGAACCGTTATACTATCTGGATTGAGTTTTAATATTTCTTCACATGTATTATTAACATGCTCTAGATTTTCGTTTGGCAGACCTATAATTATATCCATATTTATATTATCAAAGCCCATCTTCCTAGCTAAATTAAATTTATCTATTACCTCCTGTACACTATGGCTTCTCCCTATAGCTTTTAAAGTACTATCATTCATAGTCTGAGGATTAATACTTATCCTATTTACATTAAAATGTTTCATAGATTTTAACTTAGCCTCAGTTATACTGTCTGGACGTCCACATTCCACATTAAACTCTTTAACATTTCTACTTTTTACAAAGCTCTCATAAATAAGTTCTAAAGTACTGTGAAATTCATCATCATCTATAGCCGTTGGAGTTCCACCTCCAAAATACACACACTCAACCTTTAATCCTTTACAATCAATAAATTCCTTAATTTTATGAATTTCGTAGCTTAAAGCCTCCAAGTATGGTTTAACCATTTTCTTACAGCTTTTTATAGGATTAGATGCAAAAGAACAATAAAGACAGCGTGTAGGACAAAATGGCATAGCCACATAAATACTTATAGTATTAGTATCTTTATTTACCATTTTTTGTTCAGCCTTAGCCACCTCAATAGAAAGTTTTGCTTTGTCTCTTCTCACAAAGAAATTTTCCATCAATGATCTAATTATTTCTTCTTCTTTCAATCCTTCTTGGATCATACGATGAACTCTCTTAGTAGGTCTTATTCCTATTAAGCTTCCCCACGGGAGTACTTTTCTAGTTTGGTCTCTAAGATATTTAAATAGTATTCTTCTTAATTCATCTTTAAATTTTACATTCCCTTTTACGTTAAAAACATTATTACGGTTTTCACTATCATATATAATTACTTTATCTTCTTCTATATGTACCCTATAATCATAATCTTCTTCTATAAATTCAATGTTTGAAAGATTATAAAAGAGCTTAAAGATATGATATACATCATATCTATAAGCAAAATTATTTAATTTTATCTTTACCATATTTTTAATCACCCCTTTATAAGAAAGGGTTATGTTCTCTTTCAAATTTAATACTACTTTCACTTTCATGTCCTGGAAGAACTACGGTATCATCTGGAAGAATCATAAGTTTTGTCTTTATACTATTAATTAATTGCTTGTAATCTCCTCCTGGAAAATCCGTTCTACCAATAGATCCATGAAATAATGTATCTCCTGTGAACACTACATTTCCCACTGCAAAACACATTCCTCCTGGAGTATGTCCTGGAGTCTCTATACATTTTATCTTTAAATCTCCAAGTTCTATTATATCTCCATCTGCTAATTCACTATCTTCTGATGTTTCATTCCACATTGCTCCAAAAACATTTTCTCTATCTTCCATTAAAACTTTATCTTTTACATTTATATATACAGGAATATTATACTTTTCCTTTAATGGGTTAACTGCACCTACATGGTCTAAATGTCCATGAGTTAATAATATGAATTTAACATTTATATTACTATTTTCTACATGTTTAATTATAAAATCTTCATCTCCACCTGGATCTACTATACAGCCTAATTGCGATTCTTCGTCAATCAATATATAACAGTTAGCAGCATACATACCTGCTGGAATTCTCTTTATTTTCATAAACTCTTCTCCTTTCTGATTTAGAATACTTTTTTACTATCTATCATTAGCGTAACTGGCCCATCATTTTTTATATCTACAAGCATTTCTGCTCCAAACACACCTGTTTCAACCTTAGATAGTTCATCTTTACACAAATTAACGAACTCTAAATATAACTTTTCAGCTTCTTCTCCGCCTAAGGCTTCCATGAAATTAGGCCTTCTACCTTTTCTACAATCTCCGTAAAGAGTAAATTGAGACACTATTAATAGCTCCCCATTTACTTCTTTTAATGATTTATTTAGCTTACCATCATCATCTTCAAAGACTCTGAGGTTTACTATTTTATCTTTTAAGTATTTCACATCTTCTATTGTATCATCTTTTGATATTCCCAATAATACATTAAATCCTTTTTCTATTTCTCCAACTACTTTATTATCTACTATAACGCTTGAATATTTTACTCTCTGAACTACAGCCCTCACATTAAACACCCCAATATTAAATATTTCATTAATTCTTTTCAAAAAATCAAAAATGAAGTATATAGAACTAAAATTTAATTTTTAGTTCTATATACTGCTATCACACCTTTGAGTCTTCTCATTTTTCGCATTACTTCTTTTAGTTTTTCAACATCAGAAATTCTAAGTTTTATTGTTATTATTGCTACGTTTGCTTTTGAAGTTTTTGCATTAACGGCATATAATACAATCTTAGTTTCAATTATTGCCTCCATTATCTCCGCTAATAATCCATGTCTATCTTCTGCTCTTACTTCAATCTCTGTTATATATTCTGATTTTCTAGAATTTTCATCTTCCCATGATGTTTCAATAATCCTACTTGCATCACTCATTATTAGTGATTTTACATTTTCACAGTCTTGCCTGTGAACAGATACTCCTCTTCCTTTTGTAATATAACCTATGATAGAGTCTCCTGGTACAGGGTTACAGCATTTAGCAAATCTAACGAGAACATTGTCAATTCCCTTAACTTTTACTCCTGGTGAATTTGACTTCTTTCTATTTTTAGCTGATTTCTCTAACTGTTCTTTTATCTCTTCTAAATCAGCCTCTTCCTTTTCTTGAACCTTTAGGAATCCTATTAATTTGCTCACTATAGATGCTGGATTTACTGCTCCTATGCTAACTCCTACATATAAATCATCTAAATTATTAAAATTATATTTTTTAAGTAAACTTTCTAAATACTCTCCTTTTGCAATTTTGCCAAAGTTTACTCCTTGTCTTTTGCTTTCCTTTTCAATTAGTTCTTTACCCTTTTCAATATTGTCATGTCTTTTTTCTTTTTTAAACCATGCTTTAATTTTAGATTTCGCTTGATTACTCTTTGTGATATTGAGCCATGCTATATTAGGTCCTTTTGGAACAGTAGATGTTAATATTTCAACAATTTCTCCTGTTTTTAATTTATAGTCTAATGAAACTATTTTTCCATTAACCTTTGC
>JAYFRK010000112.1:0-1877 GCA_034925975.1 Clostridium sp. | reverse complement strand
TACTATATCCTTTATATTTTATTTATTTTTTATATTTTTAAATTCCTTTAAACTTTTTTTACTCTAAGCAAATTTTATAGTATTTAATGTCATATGAAAATACTTCACAATACTTGAAATATTTGTTAATATATATTTGCTGATTCAAATTTGAAGGGAAGATTGTAATAATGGATTCTAAGTTGAAAATTCTAGATAAAAAAATACAGCATTCGCGGGCTATATTAAATGCACTTATATACCATAATAATCTAACTGATGACATAGTTCTAGACTGCAGCAAACATTTGGACAAGCTATTAAATGAATATGAAAAAATTATATTAGACAGAAAAAATTATGGCAAAAAAACTAAAAATGAATCTATGTAAATAAAAAGCACGTTAATATTAATTATATTTACGTGCTTAATCTATCTAAATATCTTATATTATAACTTTAATTCATTATAGTTCTAATTCTTCTAAAACTTCTTCTATATCAAAAGCTTCACTTGAAAATACAGCTATAAATTCACAATTTGCATCTTCTTCTCCATCAAATTCATATGAAATGTACTGAGCATTTATATTAAATTCTTCTGTAATCTCTTCAATAGTATCTCCTACATTGTCTGCTGCTATATCATTTAAATATGGTAAGTAGTATTCGTCCTTCCAGCCTTCTCCATCTTCTTCATCTTCGCTTTCATCATTTGCATATCCTCTTGCTGCCTCTAGCTCATCTTCATCAAAATCATAAAAAAATCTTACTACAAATAAGTTTTCTTTTGACGTAATTTCTTCTACATTATTTAATCCATTTTCTTGTAAAATCTCTAATATATTTGTTTTATTCATATTAATCACTCCTATTAAACTTTATATAATTATATTATCATAAATATTTAAAATTATTATTATTTTTAATAGTATAAAGAGGATTCTTTGCTTCAGGTGGAATTTTTTCTCCAACTGAAGCTTAGAAGCCCTTATCTAGGGATGTAGCAGCCGTTATCTCCCACTTTAGAAGTGGGAGTATTACGGATGGTAGTAATCAGATAAAATAGTTTTATGAGGAGAAGTGAGGATGAGCATATTAACAGTAAAAAATATGAATCATGGTTTTGGTGATAGGGCAATATTTGAAGATGTATCTTTTAGATTATTAAAAGGAGAGCATGTTGGATTTATTGGAGCTAATGGTGAAGGTAAATCTACATTTATGAATATCATTACTGGTAATTTGATGCCAGATGAAGGTGAAATTAAATGGTCAAATAAAGTTAGAGTAGGATATATGGATCAGCATATAGTATTAGAAAAAGGCAAAACTATTAGAGATATACTAAAAGATGCTTTTAAGTATCTTTTTGATTTAGAAGAAGAAATGATAAATATTACAGATAAAATGGGAGAAGCTTCTCCAGAAGAACTTGAAAAACTATTAGAAGATATGGGAAATATTCAAGACCTATTAGATAATAACGATTTTTACACAATTGATGCCAAAATTGAAGAGGTATCTGGAGGACTTGGAATTAAGGATGTTGGTTTGGATAGAGATGTTACAGAATTAAGCGGCGGACAAAGAACTAAGGTTTTGCTTGCAAAACTCCTTTTAGAAAAACCAGATATACTATTATTAGATGAACCTACAAACTATTTAGATGAAGAGCATATAGAATGGCTGAAAAGATATCTTCAAGCTTATGAGAATGCTTTTATATTAATATCTCATGACATACCTTTTTTAAACAGTGTAATAAATATAATTTACCATGTAGATAATAAAAAGTTAACAAGATATGTTGGGGATTATGATAATTTCTTGAGAATATATGAAGCAAATAAGAAGCAATTAGAGGCTGCTTATAGAAGACAACAACAGGAAAAAGA
>JAYFRK010000179.1:0-3108 GCA_034925975.1 Clostridium sp. | reverse complement strand
GGGAGTATGTAATCTAATAACCCGCTGTCCTGTGTACTTGTTGTTGTAGATAAAATAATAGAGTCCTTTGCTGTTTCCTTACTTGTAGTGCTGTTACTTAATTCTGTTTTTCCTGAACACCCAGATAAAAAAATAGATCCTGCAACCATTGAAGTTAGAACCATACTGATTAATTTCTTTTTCATTTTCTCTTCCCCCTTAATTTAAATTAATGATTTATAAATTTTAGAAAAAAAGAAAAGGTTATAAGTAAATATAATGCTGCAATAATAAAATAATATTATTGCACCAAAAAACACAAAAAACTCCTAGAAAGGAGTGTTTATATTAAAACTTAAAACCATTTCCTTTCCAAATACGGGAGGCATAATGATTTCTCATTATACCCATGGGCTAAAGATCCATAGTGCGCACCTTAGAATGAATAGCTCGGAAATATAAATAAAGTTCTTGCTTTCATATGGACTCTCCAGTTCATATGAAGTTTAAAAGTCTTTGTCCAGTGATATAGTCATAGGACAAAATTACTTTTCAATTTTATATTATACACTTAAAAGGAAACATTTACAATTTATATATTCATATATATAAATATACAAATATGCAAATATACTTCACAGTTGGTATTGATTTTATATTATTGGTGTATTACTCTTAATATAAGTAAACTATAATTTTCTTTAGGTGGTGTTATTATTGTTTAAGGTGGGTATATTAACTGCTAGCGATAAAGGGTATATTGGACAGCGTGAAGACGTAAGTAGCAAAGTCATAGATGAAATTATGACAAGCAATGAATATGAAGTTATTTACTATAAAATTCTCCCTGATGATAGAAAAATGCTTTCTAGTGAACTTATAAAAATGTGTGATGATTTAAAATTAGATTTGATTTTAACGACCGGCGGGACAGGCTTTTCTCCAAGAGATTGGACTCCTGAAGCTACTTTAGATGTAATTCATAGAGAAACTCCTGGAATATCTGAAGCCATGAGATACTATAGCTTAGGTATTACTCCAAAAGCAATGTTAAGTAGAGGCGTTTCCGGAATTCGTAACAGCACTCTAATCATCAATCTGCCTGGAAGCCCAAAAGCTGTTAGAGAAAACCTTGAATACATACTACCTGCATTAAAACATGGCTTAGAAATTTTAAAAGGGATAGCCTCGGAGTGCGCAGCTAAAAACTAGAAATCATATGAAATTATATTATTAACATATAGAAGATTTAAGAGTATAGATTTATTTAGGTCTATATATAAAATTGATTGGGAATATTGCCTAAGATGCACCAATGATATGCTAGTAAAAATAGAATGGAAAAATGAAATTAAGTACCGTCGAGCCTCATTATAAAAAGCAATGAACTAGCCTACTTGTTTTTCAGCTAGTTCATTTTGTCTTTCATACCGCTTAATTACAGCTATGTAGTCTATACTTCAAAATTATATACCTTTACTGCTTCCTTTAGTATCTCTTTTTCTACTTCTGAATACTTCAATATCGCAATTATCATGAATAAAGCTACCACATCTGCATTTATCTTTCTAATATCCGCGGGTAAGTCCATCCATTAAAGTTCTGTTTCTATTTGGTGGGCATCTCCAATGCAGTTACAGTTTGTAAATCTTAAGTGTTTTATGTGCCACTTAATTTTAATAATAAAAAGAAACCCAGCAAACCACATTAAGGCATGCCGGATAAAATTTAAATAAAACTATAGGCTAATTTAGCTATTTATTGAGTTTTTTTATTGCTTTTTCCGCCTCTTTTCTTACCCATTTTACTTTGTAACTCCTAAAAGGTTCGATATACTTAATGAGTGATTTATCTCCCATTCTAGATAGTCCAGAAATCGCATGTCCTACAACTTCCTCATCATTTAGTAACTCAATTAATGTAACTTTTACATTTTCATCTTTAAATGAACCTAGCCCATCTACAATCATCTGTCTAGCAATACCATGCTTCTTCTCTTTTGCTATATTAATCAGTTCAGTAATTATGGACTCATCTTGAATAATCGATAGTGTATTCCCAATAGCCCACTTAAAAGTTAAATTATGAGATTTGCAAAACTCATTAATCAACGTTTTTGATGCCTCTACAAATCCTTTAACGCCTAGACATCTAACTAAAAATTCTTTATCATTTTCATTTTCAATTTCCACTAAATGCTTTAAAAGAATAGACACTAAATCCCTATACTTTAAATTTATTTTTTTTAATTCATTGATATTATTTATTTCTACACCTTTGTCACGAACTTCCTGAATTAACTTTTCTTTATCTAAAGATTGCATTTTTGTTCCTCCAAACTACTTTCCAATATCTCTTAGTATAATATCGCCATTATTAATAGCCTCTTTAAGTGCCATTCCATTATGAACTCAAGAAGTGATTGAGGTACGTTTTTGTTTCCCTGCATCAAACCATACTCGTCCAGTACATCAATAGTGTCATCATCTTCTATCACAAGTATTAATCCTATCTACTCAAAATTATATGTCTGCCATTCCTGCTCCACTATACCCTTCGCTATCTCCTCAAAGTAGGACAATAGTTCTTCTCTCATTGCATCTGAGATATTCCTTAGTTCCTTAATTTCTTCCAAAGTATAGATTGTTATCATCATTTTCTCCTCCTACAATAGGCTTACAGCCCTCATTTTTTCTTCTTAGCTGCCTCCAAAGCCTCCAGTTTCAACGGAACTTCTCTTACCTTCCCTCCTTTTCCAAAGACTTTTAGATGTGCGGTTAGGAAATCTACATTCTTTACCTTGATACCACAAAGCTCGCTTACCCTTAGCCCTGTGTAGAGAACCAGGAGAATTATCATCCTATTTCTTTTGCTGACCATATCATCGTTCTGGATATAGAACAGAATTTTTTCTACTTGCTTATCTGTTAGTACCTCAACCTATCTTTCAGAACCATAAGCTAGCTTTACCCTATCCTTGGCAATGTCTACGACAACATCCTTTGTGCATTCACTATCCACCAAATATCTATTGAAAGAATGAATACTGTTAATTTTCTTGTTGATTGTTGCTAGCTCATATTGGTTTGCAATGAGATAGTTCTGGTAACTGGTGATGTAGAATCTTTT
>JAYFRK010000082.1:0-2343 GCA_034925975.1 Clostridium sp. | reverse complement strand
ATTGCATCATATGTATCAGCTACTGCAATTATTTTTGCTTCCAATAATATTTCCTCATCTTTTAATCCATATGGGTATCCAGATCCATCTAGCCTCTCATGGTGCTGCTCTACAAATTTATGAATATTATGGTAGAACGTATTTTTTACCATTTCAGAACCATCTATAGGGTGCTTTTTTATATAGTCCATCTCATCTTCTGTCAATTTACTTGGCTTATTTAAAATTTCATCTGGTACATATACCTTACCAACATCATGGCAAATTGCTGCAAATCCTAGCATTTCTAATTTTTCACTAGAAAAATATAATTTCTTAGCTATTTTTATTGAGTAGTCCTTTACTCTACTACCGTGATTATATGTATATACATCCTTTTCTTCAACTTTACGAACCATTTCTGCTATTTTTTTTATTCGTAAACTTAGATGCTGAAATATAGGCTCGCTACATACATATATTAATTTAACTTCTTCAAGTGTCTGAAAATGAACTGGCTCCTGAACACTATGTACATAAAAATAGTCACCTTCTTTTAAAATTGTTTCTCTATTATTATATTCATACAGTATACTACCTTTTTGAATATAGAAAAATTCCATTATATCAAAATTACCGCCGGGTTCTATACAAAAAAACTCACCTGCATTAATCTTTTGCAACATAACTTCTGTTTTTCCACCTTTTGCAAGTAAACTTAGTTCTCCTGCTGCTTGAGAAACTTTTTCTAAATATTTTTCATCATTTCCCAAATACAATCCCTTCATATTTATCCTCCTAAAAGTAGGCTCAAATCATGATTAAAATACTATTTAAAATCCTATTATAACTAAAGGATCTATCATTACAACTCTGTCACCTAATTGTACTGGTACTAGTTGGCATTGAATTGTATATCCTTTTTCTTCAGCCTCTCTTATAGCTTTATCGGCTATTTCATTAGTTTCTTTAACTAGTGTTTCTGCTACCTCATCCAACTGTTTATCATATACTGCTTTTAACTCTTTAGCAATTTCATTATACTTTGGAGTATCTTTAATTAAAGCTAGTCCCATATTGTATGATGCGGTCAAATCATCTGCCTTTGTTACTGCCTCATCAATTTTAGCTTGTATATCTTCATTAGCTTTATCAACAATTGCTACAACCTCATTATAACTTGTTGTGCTTGTTTCCTCTGCATAAGCTACAGCAGTTGTTGCTGTAAATAATGTAAATATTAAAAGCATCATTAAAACCGATTTAAATACTCTTTTCATAATATTATACCTCCACAAATTTTATTTTCATAACTAACCCACTTTTAGAATAAAGAGGAAAACATATTTTTTTCTATAACATTATGACATATAATTCATCAAATTACAAATATTATTCTATTAAAATATATATTAAAATTGTTGTTTAGACAAATTAAATCACTATAAACAAACTCATTTTTCAAGCTTACTTAATTTTCAAAATAAAAATAGCTTAAAAATAGACATAGTAATACTCTATTTTTAAGCTATTTTAAAATTTAGGATCTTTTATCTAGTGAAACATATTTTTGTTCATCTCTAACATTTTTATATGCTGGTCTTATAATCTTTGGTTCACTTGCCACTTGCTCAATTCTATGCGCACACCAGCCAGCAACCCTTGAGGTTGCAAAAAGAGGTGTATATAGCTCACATGGTATATTAAGCATATCATATACAAATCCTGAATAAAAATCTACGTTAGCTGATATACAATTTATTCCCCTTAACTCTTCAAATATTTGTATTGAAATGTTTTCTATATTCCTATAGAAATTAAATTCTTCTAATCTTCCTTTTTCTTTTGCAAGTTCTAAAGCCTTTCCTTTTAAAAGAACAGCTCTTGGATCAGATAATGTGTAAATAGCGTGTCCCATACCATATATCAAACCAGATTCATCGAAAGCTTGCTTATTTAGTATTTTTAATAAATAATTTCTTATTTCATTATGATTATTCCAGTCCTTAACATTTTCTTTTATATTCTCAATCATATCCATAACCTTAATATTTGCTCCACCGTGTTTAGGTCCTTTTAATGATCCTACAGCAGCTGCTATTGCTGAATAAGTATCTGTACCTGTGGAAGAAACTACATGGGTTGCAAAAGCTGAGTTATTTCCTCCTCCGTGCTCTGCATGAATTACTAAGGCTAGGTCTAGTATTTCAGCTTCTGTCTTAGTATATTGATTATTAGGTCTTATCATATATAGTATATTTTCTGCTGTTCCTAACTCTGGCTTAGGTGAATGCAAAAATAAACTTTGATTATCATAATAGTGAGCCTTTGCTTGATATCCATATGCAATCATTGTAGGAAATC
>JAYFRK010000234.1:0-11959 GCA_034925975.1 Clostridium sp. | reverse complement strand
ATGGTAATAGATGGAGCAAAGGGAGTAGAGGCTCAAACAAGAAAGTTGTTCCAGGTATGTAGCTTAAGAGAGATACCTATATTTACATTCATAAACAAAATGGATAGAGAAACAAGAGATCCATTTGAGCTATTAGAGGATATAGAAAATGAACTTGGAATAAAATCTTATCCTATGAATTGGCCTATTGGTTGCGGATCTGATTTTAGAGGAGTTTATGATAGAGAAAAAAAACATATACTTATCTTCGATGGTGGTAATCACGGACAAAGTGCTGTAAGTATAATAGAAAGTGATTTACAAGATGACAAAGTAAAAGATCTAGTCGGAGAAGAGTTATATGAAAAGCTATTAGAAGATCTAGAACTCTTAGATGAAGCTGGTGAAGAATTTGATTTAGAAAAAATAAAAAATGGAGAACTTACTCCAGTATTTTTTGGTAGTGCGTTAACTAATTTTGGAGTTCAACCTTTTTTAGAGAAGTTTATAAAGTTGACATCAGCGCCACTAGCAAGAAAATCAGATATTGGAAAGATAGATGTATTTAGTGAAGACTTTTCAGCCTTTATATTCAAGATTCAGGCAAATATGAATAAAGCTCATAGAGATAGGATTGCCTTTATGAGAATTTGTTCAGGTAAGTTCTCAAAAGGTATGGAAGTTTACCATGTTCAACAAGGTAAAAAAATTAAACTTACACAACCACAACAGTTCTTAGCAGAAGAGAGAGAAATAGTAGATGAAGCTTATGCTGGAGATATAATAGGAGTATTTGACCCGGGTATATTTGGAATAGGAGATACATTATGTCCAGCATCAAATAAATTTAAATTTGAAGGAATTCCTACATTTGCACCGGAACACTTTGCAAGAGTAAGGACTGTGGATACCATGAAGAGAAAACAGTTCATAAAGGGAATTACTCAAATAGCTCAGGAAGGAGCTATACAAGTATTTAAAGAGCTTCACATAGGAATAGAGGAAATTATTGTTGGTGTAGTGGGAGTTCTTCAGTTTGAAGTTTTAGAGTACAGATTAAAAAATGAATACAATGTAGATATAAAGATAGAAAGACTTCCATTTAAAAACGTTAGATGGATCGAGAAGTCAGAAATAAAACCGGAAAGATTAAATATAACTAGTGATACAAAAGTTGTTAAAGATTTAAAGGATAAAGATCTATTAATATTCTCTAACGATTGGGGAATAAATTGGGCGCTAGAGCATAACAGTGGACTTGTATTATCTGATATAAGTAAAAGTGACGAATAATAAGTTTTATTAATTATTAAAGACTATGTTTATAAATGTTGTTGTAATATCAACGTTTATTTTAAACATAGTCTTTAATTTTATAGAGGTTATATTTTAGTTTAAGTAGATTTTCTTTTGCTATACAAAGTATCTACTATAAAAATTATAGCTGCTATAATAATTAAGGTATTTATAAGGCTGTTGCCTATCCTAAATATTAAGGCTACTAACCAAATTAGAAGAACAAGTCCACCTAGCCATCTAAGAATAGTCATTATGTACCTCCAATTTTTACATTATAGATTACTTTAATAGTATTAGCATAATAGAAATAAATATAAATAATTAGTTTTATATATTGTATCGATACAGTTGCAATAAAATTGAAATTTTCTATAATGAAGTAGTAAAGAAAAAGTAATTAGGGGGAAATAAGATGGAACATAAACAAAAAAAATTAGAGGCAAATTCAATAAAAATAAGTACCTATACTATGATACAAGTAGGGTTAATGGCGGCTATAGTTTTTGTAGCTACTTCTGTATTTCATATACCATCATTTATGGGTGTAGTGCATTTAGGAGATAGTATGATTTTCTTAGCAGCAGTATTATTAGGAAAGAAAAAAGCTGCTGCAGCATCTGCCATAGGTATGTCATTATTTGATTTATTAAATGGATATACAGCATGGGCTCCATTTACTTTTGTAATAAAAGGTCTTATGGGATTAATTGCGGGAATTATAGCATATAGAAAAGGCTATAATGGAAAAAATATTGTTAATAACATATTTGCATTTGTGATAGCTGGATTATTTATGATAGCTGCATATTACTTCAGTGGAGTAATAATGGCAAGATTTATAGTTTCTAAGGCTTTAACAATTAATGAAGCATTCATATTAGCCATAAAAGATATACCAGGAAATATAGCTCAAGTTGTTGCTGGAATAATTATAGCTTTACCTTTAAGCATAAGCTTAAATAAAACTGTAAGAAAATAAATATATATCTTTGTATATAGTGTTTCTCCAGAAAGTTCATATTCAAAAATTTATCAATATAATGTTTAGTAAAAAAGTAATAATTAACTGTCGTTATATATAAATATTTATATAGGGAGGATTTTTATTGCTTTTATAGAATACTATAGGGTAATATATTAGGTGGATTATAGTATTTCATAGTATTGTGTAAACTAAATTCTAGGAGAAAGTGAAACTGTATGAGCAAAGATAATGCTGATTTAATAAATCAATATAAAGAAGAATATTTAAACTTAAAGGATGAATTTGAAACTTATCAGAACTTTGCAGAGAGCACTATACAAATACTAACTGAAAAAAATATTAAGTTAGAAAAGAAATTAGATGCTATAACCAATATTGTTGAGATAAGCAAGTATATAAATTCATATCTTAGTGATGAAAATTTAATACCAATGATTAACGATATGATAATCGGCATTTTAGGAGCAACCTACTCTTCAATTTATCTTATGGAAGAAGAGAGGTTGGTTATAAAGGCATCTAATCTGCAAAATTATAGTTGCGATCTTTCCCACAAAGAGTTTTATAAAGATTTATTAAATGGTAAGCCTTTTATATTAAATTCAAAGGAACCTCTGTTTGACAAAAGCTTTTATAAAAATGACATACATTCTTTAATAGGTGTACCAATATATTTGAGAGAAAGATTTATAGGATATATAATAGTTGAACATGGGCTGAATAACTTTTTTGTACATGAGCATATAAAGTTTATTTCTACTATAGCTAACCAAATCGCTATAGCTCTAGAAAATAATGCACTGTATAATCAAATTAGAGAAAATGCCATTAGAGATCCGCTACTTTCAATATACAATAGAAAGTATTTCTATGATATAGTTGAAAAAAGATTATCTGAAGAACCTGAAAAGGGATTTTCAATAGTAATGGTTGATTTAGATAATTTCAAAAAGGCTAATGATGTATATGGTCATCAATATGGAGATGAAGTCTTAAAACAAACGGTTAAGATAATCGAAAATAATATAGATGGAAATGATATGTTAGCAAGATATGGCGGAGAGGAAATTGTAATTTTTATAGAAAATTTAGAAAATACCATAGATGTATACAATAAAATTGATAACATACGATTAAAAATAAGTGAAAATATTATAAGTTACGGAGACATAAAAGGAAAAGTTACTGCCAGCTTTGGAATAAGCCATTATCCTAATGATGGAGATAACTTAAATGAAGTTATTAGCGTAGCTGATTCAAGATTGTATGTAGCTAAAAAAGTAGGGAAAAATAAGGTCATAGACCATTAGAAAGACGATGGATAATAATTCATCGTCCTTTTTTAACAATAGTATATTTTTATTGTACTTTATTTAAGATAAATTCATAAAATATATAAGAACTATAAAATTGGGGTTAGAGGCTATGAATAAAAGAAAATTATTAAGTCTTCTTAAAAGTAATGAAGGAACTAAATTAGATTTTAAATTACAATTAGATTTAAGTGTTGAAACTGGGAAAAAAGAACTTGCAAAAGATATATGTGCTATTGCAAATTCTAGAGGTGGAAGAGGATACCTTATTATTGGTGTTGAAGATAAAACAAAAAAGGTAGTTGGAGTAGAAAAGGACTTCTTAACAGAAGAGCAAATACAACAAATCATAAGTTCTAGATGTGAACCACCTATACCTGTGAGTCTTGAATATATAAAATACGAAGACAAGGATTTAGCAGTTATAACTATCTTTCAAGGTAATCAAAAGCCTTATCAATCTAGAGAAAATGGGGCCTTTTACATAAGAAGAGGGTCTACAACAGACACTATGAGAAAAGAAGAGTTAATAACAGCGTTTCAAGAAAATATGAATTTAAATATAGAACTTTCCCCTGTTGTAAAAAGCAATATAGAAAGCTTTGACATAAGTATAGTGGATAAGTATTTTAAGCAACATGGTATAGAAGCCAATAATGAAAATAGAATTACTCTTATGGAAAATACAAGAATAATACACTTAGATGAAGAATCAAAGAAGTACTACGGAACATTAGGAGGATTATTGGTATTTTCAAAAACAAATTATATATATGCTCCTAATAACATGATTAGAATTATTAATAATATAGATAAAAATTTTGATAAGGTAACTATAATACAAGGGGATTTGTTAAGTATGATAGAGGATAGTGAAAGAGTACTTTCACAAATTCTTCCTAAAAATTATCCTCTATTTGCTGTGTATGAAGGAATAAAAAATGCGGTTCTATATAGAGATTACACAATTATAAATAGAGAAATAGAGATAGTCGTTGGATATAACAGCATAAGTGTTATAAGTCCAGGAGTTTTATTGAGGGATACTAGAGAAAATAATGGAACATCACATAACTATATTAAAAGAAATATGTGGATATATGAAAAACTAATAACTTTAGATGATAGTAAGATATTTACTCAATCTAGAAGAGGATTTTCTAGAATGAAAAAAGCTTTTAGAAGATATGGAGAAGTTCTATTTATAAATTCTTTAAAGGAAAATAGTTTTAAAGTAATATATCCAGGAGTTAATAGCCTTAAACAAAAGTTTTTTGAATAATGGCGTTGTAATATTGAAAGAATATTTAGAATATTATATAATTGTATAAATATATAAAATAAAAGGAGTGGTTAACATGCTACATGTTTTCTGTGATATGAAAGGCTCAGGTAAAACAAAAGCACTTATCCAATCTGCAAATGAAAAGATTAATTCTTCCAAGGGAAATATTGTTTATATTGATGATGACAATGGACCTATACTACACCTAGATAGAAAAATTAGATTTGTATCAACTGAACAATTTGGTTTAAAAGACTATAATGATTTTTATGGCTTTTTGTGCGGCATTTTATCACAAGACTATGATATTAGTACTATTTATGTCGATGGACTATTTAATATCATAGAGGGGAATATTGAGGATGCGGCACATTTATTTTATTCCATGGAAAAATTATCACGAGAATATAATGTTGAATTCTATTTAAATATAAATCATGAAAAGGATTCCATACCTGAATTCATTAAAAAATATGTTGCATAGTTAATAACCTATGATAGACTGCATACTATATAAAATAGTATGCAGTTTTTAAATTATATTTATAATATGAAAATTCCCCCTTGCATTTACCAATGAATGTTTATATAATAGTATGTAAATAATTAAATGAAAAAGGTAATGATAGAAAGAAGTAACCATAGAAATCATTAAGAGAGCTAGTGGCTGGTGTGAACTAGTTGAGGATTATGGCCAAATACATTCTTGAACCTTAGACTGAAAAGCTAAAAGCTTAGTAGGTTGTTACGTATATTCCTACGTTATAAGGAAAATGAGAGAGTATGCATAGCATATTAACTTGGGTGGTACCACGGAGATAATTCGTCCCTTTATATTTTTGTATAAAGGGATTTTTTATTTTAGATATAAAATTACAACTATTATTAGGAGGAAGAAAGATGGAAAATGTATTTGATGTCTTAAGGGAGCGTGGATATATAAAACAAACAACCCATGAAGACGAAATAAGAGAATTATTAGGAAAAGAGAAAATTACATTTTATATAGGTTTTGACCCAACAGCAGATAGTCTTCATGTAGGACATTTTATAGCCTTAATGTTCATGTCACATATGCAAAGAGCAGGACACAGACCAATTGCTCTAGTAGGTGGCGGAACCGTAATGGTTGGAGATCCAAGTGGAAAAACAGACATGAGAAAGATGCTTTCAAGAGAAGATATAGAAAAAAATGTTCAAAGAATAAAGAAGCAAATTACAAGATTTATAGATTTTGAAGACGACAAAGCTATATTAGTTAATAATGGTGATTGGCTTTTGGATCTTAACTATATAGAATTTATAAGAGAAATTGGAGTGCATTTTTCAGTTAATAAAATGCTTACAGCTGAATGTTTTAAGCAAAGATTAGAAAAAGGATTATCTTTTTTAGAATTTAACTATATGTTAATGCAAGCATATGACTTCTTAGAGCTTAATAGAAGATATGGCTGTGTTATGGAGCTTGGTGGAGATGACCAATGGTCTAACATGATTGCAGGTATGGACCTTATAAGAAGAAAAGAACAAAAGCCAGCTTACGCAATGACATGCACACTATTAACTAATAGTGAAGGCAAAAAAATGGGTAAAACAGAAAAGGGAGCATTATGGCTTGATCCTGAAAAGACATCTCCATATGAATTTTATCAATACTGGAGAAACGTAGATGATGCAGACGTTGAAAAGTGTTTAGCGTTACTTACTTTCTTACCTATGGATGAAGTAAGAAGACTTGGTTCTCTAAAAGACGCTGCTATAAATGAAGCAAAAAAAGTTTTAGCTTTTGAAGTAACTAAGCTCGTACATGGTGAAGAAGAAGCTGCTAAAGCACAAAGTGCAGCAGAAGCACTATTTGGAGGCGGAGCTGATATGAGTAATGTTCCAACAATTGAAATTTCAAGTGAGACTGTTGGTACATTATTATTAGATATATTATTAAGTGGAAAAGTTATTCCATCTAAAAAAGAAGGAAGAAGACTTATAGAACAAGGTGGATTATACTTAAATGATAATAAGGTAGAGGATCCTAATTTTGTTATTAAAGAAGAGGACTTAAAGAATGGAAGTGCTATAGTTAAAAAAGGAAAAAAGACATACTACAAAATTGTTGTAGCATAGATTAATAGCAGTAGCTATAAAATTATAGAGAAAAAGAATATGGCGATTTACCATATTCTTTTTTCTTTGAGATGATATTTAAAGTTTAGTATAATAATCAATATGTATTTGAAAGTTTGTAGTACAGATAAAAGGTTTCAATACGATAATTAATATTAATAAAGGGAAGTTATTATTACTAATAATGAAGAGGTGTGAAATAAGTGGCAGGAATTTGGAACGTTAATAGTGCTTATAATATTGATTCAAAAAGAATACAAAAGAAAATTTCATTTGTGCTAGGAGAACAATTTGTAGCTAGAATCATAGATTTAGATAAAGTAACAAATGAAGCTATATTAAAACTTTTAGATGGATGGCAATTTTCAGCACAGATAGATCAATCTACAGATTTCACAGCTCAAGGATTAGTAAAGCTTCAAGTTGAAGGATATGAAAATGGCAAGCTTATTCTTAAGCTGTTAGATAGCTCTGGTGATGAATCAAAAAATACAATAATCAGCGATACATTAGAAGAACAAGGTATAAATATAAAAAAAGATGATTACATCATGCTTGAAAAAATGATAAAATATAAAATGCCTTTAACAAAAGAAAATATATCAAAGATAAAATCTTTGCTTGATTTTCAAAATAAAATAATTCAAGATCCAATAGAAGAAGATAATTTTATATTTAAGTATCTAGATAATAAACAGATACAAATAGATAGTCCAAAAGGACAGCAGATCTCAAGTTCATTAAAAGGATTCTTCAATGAATTTAAAAATTTAAGTTTAGATAAATTACTTACTTTAATAGAAAATGATATAGAATTAACTGAACAGAATATTAAGAGCTTTAACAAAATAAATGGAAAATCTATGTCTTTGTATAATGATTTAAATGATATACATGAAAATTTAGCAAAAGACGGAGAAAAGGTTATAAATTTTAAAGAAATTGATAAGAGTATTAAGGAGATAAATATTGAAAGTACCAAAGGCCAAGCTATAAATAATGAATCAAAAGAGCCCTCTAGCATTTTAAAGAATAATGTATATGTTCAGAATGCATATACATCAAGTGATATAAAAGAATCAGAGAAAAAAGAGCTTATAAAAAAGCTTTTAGAATTAGATACACCCAATGAAGGAAAAGTTCTAGAGGAAAATGGTAGTAAAGTAAATAAAGGTACAAAAGAAATCCCTATGGAGACTGAAAAGAATGTAGCAGTTGAAGAAAAGTTAAAAAGTATGAATCTAGAAAAAGAAATTCAAACAGGTAAGATAATACATGAAAGATTAGAAACCTCACAAAGCGTTAAAGAGCAAGTAAATGATAAATTAAATGAAATGAAGGACATAATAAAGCAGATTTTGCAAGAGAATAACAGTAGCAAGAGTGAAATACTTAGCAAAGTTTTTCAAGGACTTCAAGAGAAAATGAATGATTTTAAAGTATTTAATTCTATATCAAATCAGTATTACTATTTAGATGTACCTGTCAATGTAAATAACAAAGAATATCAGTGTAAACTAATTATAAAAGATGATAGAAAGAAAGGCAAAAAAATAGATTCAACTAATGTTAAATTTGTAGCATCTGTTAAAACTATAAATATGGGAGTAGTAGATGCATATATAAAGGTTTATAATACAAACATAAATATTGATATTAAAAGTGATAAAGATTGGGTTAAAGTTTTAGAATTAGGTAAGGGAAAAATAGAAAAAAAGCTGAATCTTATGGGATTTACTACAACTGTAAATGTTAATGGAAAAGAATTAGAAGCGGATTTAATAAACTGTAGAGACTTTTTTGAGGATAATGAATTTACTAGAATTAATTTAAGGGTTTAGGAGTGTATTATGAGCAAAAATGATAGAAGAAAGGCAGCTGCACTAAAATATGAATTGAACTATGATGCTCCTATAGTTACTGCTGCTGGAATGGGATATATAGCAGACAAAATTATTGAAGAGGCAGAAAATAATGAAGTGCCTATTGTTTATAATAAAGAGCTGTCAGAGCTTTTGACAAATGTGGACGTAGGAAGTTATATTCCACAAGAACTTTATAGTGCAGTAGCGGAAGTAATAGCATATATAATGGACATAGATAGAATGGCAGATAGAAGGTGATGGATGATGGCTTTATATGCAATATCTGATTTACATTTATCTTTTGCAAGTGATAAGCCAATGGATGTATTTGGAGAACAGTGGTATAATCACGATAAAAGAATAATGGAAAATTGGAAAAGTAAAATTACCTGTGAAGATACTGTATTAATTGCAGGAGATATTTCTTGGTCTATGAATATGAAAGAAGGAATGGCAGATCTAGAATGGATACATAATCTTCCGGGAAGAAAGATAATATCAAAGGGTAATCATGATTATTGGTGGACTAGTATAAGTAAGCTTAATAGTCTTTATGAGGATATGAATTTTATTCAAAACAATTTTTTTACTTATGAAAACTATGCTATCTGTGGTACAAGAGGTTGGAATCCACCAGGAGATAAGTATAGTGAGCATGATATAAAGATATATAATAGAGAGCAAATTAGACTAAAACTATCTCTAGATAAAGCAGTAAAAGAAGGATATGATAAAATAATAGTTATGATTCACTATCCTCCAGTAAATGATAAGTTTCAGGAATCAGATTTTACAAAAATATTTGAGGAATATAATGTAGAAAAAGTTATATATGGTCATTTACATGGTCCATCATTAAGAAATGTTTTTCAAGGAGAGTTTAATGGTGTTGAATATATAGTTACTTCCTGTGACTACATAAATTTTGATCCTATAAAAATAAAATAGAATAAAAGAGTTAGAATCTAAATCCTAACTCTTTTATTCATTGAACTAAAAGTTATTTATTAAATAAAGATGAAAAAAAGCCTTTCTTTTTGCTAGAAGCACTATAACTTTCCGAATCAAATTCTTCATTTTCAGATTTTGAAAACTTTATTAAATCTTTCTGGTCACGTGCTAATTCTTTAAGTCTCTTACCTACACTAGGTGTAGTTATAACCTTACTAAACCAAAGCAATGCTTCTTCAGTATTGTCAATACGTCTATTAAGCTCTCCGATTAAATACATAGTCGTATACCTGTCCATACCATAAAGAGGAAAATCCTCATTAAAATAAGCGTCATTAAACCCTTTTAGAGCTTGATTTAGGTATTCAAGCTCTGCTTTTTCATCATTTAATAATCTACTCATCCATGCTAGTTTTAAACAGTTCATTGCTTTTTTGCTGGCTGGAGCATCTATATAGTAGTAGTTTAATAGAGACAGCTTATATCTTTCAATAGCTGTGTCTAGATCATAAGGCTCACTATATGTTCTCCCTTTCCATTTTGAGGTTATATTTTTCTTTACTAAATCCTTTTGAAAGCTTTTTATTTTTTCAAAATCAGCTTTCATAGCCGCATATCCACAGTTATTGCAAAGCCAAACATCGTAAAAATAAGGATTTACTAAATCATATCTAATAAAAAAATCGCTGTCCTTATCTTTCATTCTGTAAGATGAAGTTTTAACAGCCTTAACCGAAAAAGTTTCACCACAAACTGGGCATGTGATCTTTTTATCATATAAGTGAGATAATTGCTTATGTAAAGGTTCCTTAAAGTTATTTTTTTCATTTTGCTCTTTTTCATCATTTTTTTCATATAACTCTAGTTCACTTACATTTTCAAATCCTAGGTCATCTAACCCAGAAAAAATGTCCTTCATATTTTACCACCACCTAAGTAATCAAAAAAGTTCATTCTAAAAAGATTATATCAAAAAAATTCATAAAAAGCATAGATTTTGTCAAAATAATAATTTATATATACAATAGTTATGTATAATAATATATAATGATTTTAGAATAATATTAAGATTAGTGTAAAGGATGAATTATATGGCAGTAAGAGAGTGGAAAAAATTCCTAATACCATATGAACAAGCGGTAGAGGAATTAAAGGTTAAATTTAAGAGTATTAGAAGAGAATATAGAAGAAAAAATGAAAATTCACCTATTGAATTTGTAACTGGTAGAGTTAAAGAGCTATCTAGCATATTAGAAAAAGCGAATAAATTCAGCATACCACTTGAAAGGATAGAATATGAATTAGAAGACATAGCGGGTATAAGAGTTATGTGTCAATTTGTAGATGACATATATAGAGTTGTGGATCTAATTCGAAAGAGAAAAGATATGCAGATAATGTATGAAAAAGACTACATAACAGATGTTAAAGTAAGTGGCTATAGAAGTTATCATATAATTGTAAAATATCCTGTAAATATGGCTGATGGTGTACAAGAGATTTTAGCTGAGTTTCAAATAAGAACTTTAGCTATGAACTTTTGGGCTACAGTAGAGCACTCACTGAACTATAAATATAAACATCAAATACCAGAAGGCATAAAAGGAAAGCTAAAAAGTGCAGCGGATGCAGCATTTAAATTAGACCAAGATATGCTAGAAATTAAAGATGAAATTATGGATGCTCAAAAATTATTTGAAGTAAAATCTAGCTTAGTTTCTGATATAATGAATAATATTTTTACTTTACTATCAATAGGAAGAATTACAGAAGCAGATAATTATCGTATTCAGCTAAATAAGCTTGTGTCCGAAGGGGAAACTATAGAATTAACCAAGCTACTAGAAGCTACAGAGAGAAGTTTGAAAATGTACAAATAATAGATAAGATGCAGTAAAATGGCGGCCTTAGCAACTACAAAATAAGGTGCTAAAAATCGAAGTTATATAATTCAACAGAGAATCTTCGCTACGTTAAGAAGTTCTAAGTTTGTGCCTTTAAAAATTTCCTACCCAGTCCTTGAAGTGCACCCCAAATGTTAGACATAATAAACTAACATTTGGAGGTGCTTTTTTATGAAGAAATATTCAACTGAATTAAAATTTGAAATAGTTAGTTACTATTTATCTGGCAATGGATCTCTTAGAGAAACAGCCGAAAA
>JAYFRK010000619.1:0-10089 GCA_034925975.1 Clostridium sp. | reverse complement strand
TAATATCTTTATCGTGAAGTGGAGGATGGATAAAAGGATCACGTGGAGGCGGTGATTCGCCTGCCTAGATAAATTGTAAAGCCTTAAAAAATTCATCTGTTCCTTTTTTTATTTCTGATTGCTTTTCCTGTCTAAAACTAGAGCCTTGAAACCTTAGTATTTTTCCCATTTAACATTGATTATGGAAAGAAAAAGTAAAAATGAAAAAAATTTTTTAAATTTAGGGTTGAAATGTATACCTTTTAGGTATACAATAAAACTATACGGTTTAGGTATACTTTTAAGGAAGATGTTTCAAATTATGCTTGTTGCAGCAAAGCACACGGGTTAGATGATTTCTAAAGACAAAAAAATTGAAGAAGTCACCTGAGTTCAAGAAGTTTTGCTTGCACAGCTCATCATAGAATGGCATTCATGAAACCGTATTATTAAGAGGAGGTGTATTTATGTTTTTTAAAACTACGGAACAACATGAAAATTTAAGAGCACAAATTAGAGCTTTTGTTGAAGAGGAAGTTAAACCTATTGCATTTATGTTGGATCAGGAAAATAAATTCCCTTCGGAAGCAATTCATAAGTTAGCTGATATGGGGATGTTGGGAATTCCATATCCAAAAGAATACGGTGGAGCAGGTCTAGATACAATCAGTTATGCAATTGCTGTTGAGGAATTATCAAGAGTGGATGGTGGTACAGGCGTAATTCTTTCAGCTCATACATCTTTAGGTGCATATCCAATTGCTGCCTATGGAACAGAAGAGCAGAAACAAAAATACTTAGTTCCACTAGCAAAGGGAGAAAAACTTGGAGCATTTGGTCTTACTGAGGAAAATGCCGGTAGTGATGCAGGTGGTACAGAAACTACTGCTGTTTTAGAAGGTGATTACTACATTTTAAATGGTGAAAAAATCTTCATAACTAACGCAGGTGAGGCTGATATATATATTGTTTTTGCAGTTACTACACCAGATATAGGTACTCGTGGTATAAGTGCATTTATTGTTGAAAAGGGATGGGAAGGCTTCGCCTTTGGTAAACATTATGATAAGATGGGAATTCGTTCTTCTGTTACTGCAGAATTGGTTTTTAACAACGTAAAAGTTCCTAAAGAAAATCTATTGGGTGAAGAAGGCGAAGGTTTCAAGATTGCTATGGGTACACTAGATGGCGGTCGTATTGGTATAGCAGCTCAAGCTCTTGGAATTGCCCAAGGTGCTTATGAGAGTGCACTAGAGTATTCAAAAGAAAGAATCCAATTTGGTAAACCTATATGTCAACAACAGGTAATCTCTTTCAAATTAGCTGATATGGCAACTAAGCTTAGAGCAGCTAGATTACTTATTTACAGCGCAGCAGAGTTAAAAGAAAATCATGAGCGTTACGGCATGGAATCTGCTATGGCTAAACAATATGCTTCAGACGTTTGTCTTGAAATTGTTAACGATGCTCTTCAAATATTTGGTGGAAGCGGCTATATGAAAGGTATGGAAGTTGAACGTGCTTACAGAGATGCTAAGATCTGTACAATATATGAAGGAACTAATGAAATTCAACGTACTGTTATCGCTGCTAACATTATAGGTAAGATGCCTAAGACTGAGAGTGCAGGCAGAGTTGCTAAAAGAGGACCTATAACAGGTTATCGTAAGAAAGTTATTTTCAAGGATGGAACTCCTGAAGAACAAGTTAAAGCTCTTGTTGAAGCTCTTAAGGCAGACGGTTACGATTTCACAGTTGGAATTCCTATAGATACTCCTATTACTAAAGCTGAAAGAGTAGTCAGCGTAGGCCTAGGTGTAGGAGAAAAGAAAAATATGAAACTTATAGAAGATTTGGCAGTTCAAGCTGGTGCAGCTATAGGGTCTTCTCGTCCAGTAGCTGAAACACTTAAATATGTACCACTTAATCGTTATGTTGGTATGTCTGGCCAAAAATTCAAAGGCAACCTTTACATTGCTTGCGGTATTTCAGGTGCAGGTCAACATCTAAAAGGTATAAAGGATGCTTCTACAATTGTTGCTATAAATATCGATCCTAATGCGAAGATATTTAAGAACGCAGACTATGGTATTGTTGGTGACATTATGGAAATATTACCATTGCTTACTGCTGAATTAGACAACGGAGAACCAAAGAAGGATGCTCCTCCAATGAAAAAGATAAAGAGAGCTGTTCCAAAGAAAGGTGCTCCAACTTGGAAATATCACGTATGTAACGGATGTGGTTATGAATATGACCCTATGGTAGGTGATCCTGAAGGTGAAGTAGCTCCTGGCACACTTTTTGAAAATCTACCTGAAGAGTGGACTTGTCCTGCTTGCGGTGAAGAAAAAGATATGTTTATAGAAGTCTAATTTCTATAATAAGTAAACATAATAGTATAATATGTTTTAATGTAAAGGGGGATTAGATATATGTATTGTGTTAGAAATGTAACAGAGGATCTTTATTGGGTTGGTGGCAACGATCGTCGACTTGCCCTATTTGAAAATATTCATCCAATTGAAAGAGGTGTTTCATATAACTCTTATCTACTTTTAGATAAGAAGACAGTATTATTTGATACTGTGGACTGGTCAATTTGCCGTCAATTCCTTGAGAATATTAAATCAGTTCTTGGGGACAGACCTTTAGATTATATGGTAATCAACCATATGGAACCAGACCATGCAGCTTGTATTGAAGAGATTATTCTTCGTTACCCTGATGTAAAAGTTATATGTACAGAAAAAGCTGCTATGTTCATGCATCAATTTGGTTTCCAGATTGATGGGAAAATAGTACAAGTTAAAGAAGGAGACACTATGTCCTTCGGAAAGCATAATGTTGTATTCGTATCTGCTCCAATGGTACATTGGCCAGAAGCTATGGTAACATATGATACTACTAATGGCGTATTATTCTCTGCAGATGCCTTCGGTTCTTTCATATCATTAGACGGCAGACTATTCAATGATGAAGTTAACTTTGATCGTGATTGGATTGACGAAGCAAGAAGATACTATACAAACATTGTAGGTAAGTATGGTCCTCATGTTCAAGCTCTATTAAAGAAAGCTGCTACTATAGATATTAAGATGATTTGTCCTCTACATGGACCAGTATGGCGTAATGATTTCGCATACTTATTAGATAAATACAACAAATGGAGCAGTTATGAACCTGAAGAAAAGGGTGTAATGATTGTTTATGGAACAATGTACGGCAATACAGAGGCAGCTGCTAATGATTTAGCAACAAGATTAGCTGAAAAGGGAATGACAAATGTGGTTATGTATGATGTTTCAAAAACACATGTATCATACTTGATTTCTGAGTCATTCAAATATAGTCACATAGTTCTTGCTTCCGTAACTTATAACTTGAAGATTTATCCACCAATGCTAAGTTATATAATGGATATGACGGCATTAAATCTTCAAAAGCGTACTTTCGCTATTTTGGAAAATGGATCATGGGCTCCTCAATCTGGCAGATTAATGCGTGAACTTATAGAGGAAATGAAAGATATGACTATTTTAGATAGTGATATGACAGTTAACTCAAGCTTAAAAGAAGGCGATGAGGATTCAATGGATGCCATTGCTGACAGCATTATCGAATCAATGAAGTAGTTTTAAAAAACATAAATTTAGGATCAACTCATGAACAAAATTCGTGAGCTGATCCTTTTTTATTGACAAATCTGTATAGATGAAATTATAAGTAATAGTGAAGCTTAATTTGAAATAAAACAGGCTAAATAAAATAAGATGTTAACCCAGAAATTAAATCCTAGGTTGACATCTTATTTTATTGTGTACTTGACAAGAGTATAGCTTACTATTTTAGATTATAATTAATAATTTACATTATCTCATCTATGGTGGTGGAAAAATGGTCCATGATGAAAAAATGGTCTATGATGGAAAAACGGACTTCCAAAGAGGAACGGATTTCCAAAGAAAAATGGGTTTATAGGATCAGGATCATCAGGATCGTCATAAGGCATCATTTGATTTCCATACATCATAGGGCAGCCGTACATCATAGGACAGCCATACATCATAGGACTATACATTTCATCGTAATAATATCCATGGTGATGGTGGTTACGAGTATCTTCTAGATTTTGATCAAGGTTTTGGTTAAGGTCTTGATCATCGTTTCTATACATTAATATGCCTCCATAAAGTTTTTACATACAATATAATAATATGCATTAGGTAAATAATAGCTACAGTTTTTTAGTTATAGTTCGTAAAATAAAGAATTTTTACTATTTATAGATGAAGATATTTATATTTGGTAGAAATCATATAATTTTGTTATAATAAGGTTATATATATTATGTAGTATTAAATAATAAGAGGGTATAATGAAATAATAAGAATTTAGGAGAAGGTTATGTTACTCAATTTTTATTTAACACACTATCATTTCTAGGTATTATATTTATTTTAGTATTTTGCTAATTATAGATACTATAAAGTCCACATACAAAGAATAGATATAATTTTTTTATAAAAGGGGGAAGCAATATGATGAATGATGCTATTGTAGACAGGCTATTATGCCTGTCAAATTTTTTGTAATGAATTTGATATTTAAATCTTGCCATCTGTTTAATTATAGTATTAAATAAGTGATTTTTTAGTTGATTAGATATGGTGAAAAAGAAGTGAAGTAGATTAGAGGAAAACTATAGTAAGTATAATGGAAGAAGGTAAATTAAAGCTGCACCGCCATACAAATTTAGATGAAGCTAAATTAAAGAAAGTTTTTGAGTCTCTTAGTAATTCAGAATTAGAAATAATACAAAGGGCCTTTTCAATTCTTAAAGAGGAGGCAGAAGAGTGTTTACTGTTGTAAAAATTTTGATTTCAGCTACGATAATTGGTATAGTGACAGAAATAGCAAGAAAGTTTTAAACTTACGAAGGGATTATTGCAGCAGCAGAATAGTCAGTTTGCTTAGTTTAATTTGGATTCACATACAAGGAGAACAAAAGATCAAATTAATCTTCTCAAGCTGAAATTTAACTATTGTCAAAAAGGGAGATGTGTAAATTGAAAAAAAATCTTGCACTAGCAGTAATTGATATGCAAACAGAATTTTTTAAGAAAGATGAATCTCGGGTAAGCATGAAGCAATCTTTAGAATATATCAATTATGTAATCGATATGTTTAGAAAAGCTAATCGACCAATAATTTTTGTTGCTGATGAAGAGGCAGGGGAAGGAATTGGCTCAGAGGGATATCAATTCTATCATGAACTGAATTTCACATCAGATGATGTACAAATTTCAAAGTGCTTTTGTAATTCATTTTGGGATACGAAGCTTGATTATATTCTAAAGGAACAGGGGGTAGAACTAGTTGTAATATGTGGTTTTGCAGCTGAGTATTGTGTTTATGCAACGTATAATGGTGCTATAGAAAGAGGATATAATGCATTAATCTTGCAGCATGGAATAGCCAGTACAAATACCAAATATATTAATATGATTGAAACAATTAGCAATACAATTTCATATCCTGCACTTGAATACATGTCAGATTCTTAAAACAATATAAAAATCATCTGTGATTTATTTAATAGATAACAGATGATTTTTTAATTTACAACATAAAGCGATTATAAGGATGTAGTACAATAAAAAAATATTGACATTCACGTCACGGTACAGTTTAAAATTAATTTAAGAAGTACTTCTTAAAACTAAATAGTATTTATAATTGTATGGGAGTAGTAAATATGGACAAGTTTATGAAGATTAATGAAGTTGCAACTAAATATAATATAACTAAAAGGACGTTAAGATATTATGAAGAGATTGGCTTGATAAAGTGTATAAGGGATAATTTTTCTAACTATAGATATTACGATAATGTGGCATTGAAAAGGTTAGAACAAATCATACTTTTAAAAGGAATAGGTTTTAATCTTGCTGAAATTAAGGAGATTTTATTAAATGATAATGACGACTCTATAAACAAAATTTTTCATAGTAGATTAATGAAAATACAAGAAGATATAAATAGTTTGTTTTATTTTAAAAAAGTAGTTTCATCAATTATAAAAATTCATAAAGAACAAGGTACTAGACAAGTGAATTTTCAAGAAGTTTTAAAGGAACAAGTTTATGTTAATAGAAAGTTAGAAAGGATGATTGAAATGAGTCAATATATAGGAGATGTAATTATTATAGAAATCGGAGAAAATGTGTGCAATATCTGTGGAGAATTAATAAATTTAATTAAGCAATTAAGAGTTGAGCTGGAGGACAAATATAAGGAAGAGATACCGCTTGTAAGAATTAGAGATATAAGCGACTTAAATTCAGATGAGTATAGGATATTAATTAAAGGAATAATTGTTAAAAATAAAAGCTTAGAGAATATAGCTGATACAGATAGAACAAAGAAAATAATCGATACTTTAAGAACAGCATTAGTTGATAATATTAAAACTATAAACATATAAAATACTATATAGTAAGGCTTACCAATGGTAGGTCTTATTTTTATGAAGATATATAATTATCTGCTTTAGTGAAGATTTTGATTATCTTCTTGATGCAAGATTATCTGACGAAGAAGAAGCAGAAATAGAGAAGATTATAAAAGGACATAATAATCAATTTATAGATTATCATAAGCTAAAAACTAGAAAGTCAGGGAACATGAAGCATATAGACCCTTATAAAAAAGAAGAAAATTAGCATATTTAAGTGTTTTATGTATAATGTTATTTGTCAGAATTGTCAGAATATTATTAAAGTGATATAATGTACATGTAATTAAATTTTATAATTAGTAGAGGGGGAGATTACATGGAAATTAAATTACAAGAAAAATATCAATTATATATTGATGGACAATGGAGAGATGCTTCTGATAGTACAACTATTAAAACTTATAACCCAGCTACAGGTGGATTATTAGCAGAGATTGCTGATGCATCAGAAAAAGATGTAGATGATGCAGTGAAAGCAGCGCGCAAAGCATTTAGAACTTGGGGAAAAACAGCACCTGCCGAAAGAGCTGCTGTATTAAATAAAATTGCAGACATTATTGATGAAAATGCAGAGTATTTAGCTACTATTGAAACTATGGATAATGGAAAACCTATTAGAGAAACAACAGGAGCGGATATTCCATTGGCAGCAGACCATTTCAGATATTTTGCAGGAGCTATTCGTGCTGCAGAAGGTAGTTCAACAATAGTTGATGAAAATACTTTGAATATAATATTAAGGGAGCCTATTGGTGTAGTAGGACAAATTGTACCATGGAATTTTCCATTTTTAATGGCAGCATGGAAACTAGCTCCAGTATTAGCTGCAGGAGATACTACAGTATTTAAGCCATCAAGTACTACTTCATTGAGTGTAATAGAGCTTATGAAGTTAATAGAAAATGTTGTTCCTAAGGGTGTAATTAATATAATTACAGGAAGAGGATCAAAGAGCGGTGAATATATACAGCATAATCAAGGAATTGATAAACTAGCTTTTACAGGATCTACAGAAGTAGGTAGAAAAATTGGACTTGCCGCAGCACAACAGATTATTCCTTCTACCTTAGAACTTGGAGGAAAATCTGCTAATATATTCTTTAAAGATGCAGATATGGATATGGCTCTAGAAGGTCTTCAATTAGGAATTCTTTTTAATCAAGGACAAGTTTGTTCAGCAGGATCTAGAATCTTTGCTCAAGAAGACTTTTATGATGAATTTATGGAGAAAGCAATCCAAGCTTTTGAAAAAGTGAAAGTTGGAAATCCATTAGATATTAATACTCAAATGGGGGCACAGGTTAGTGAAACTCAGCTTAAGAAGATTCTTAATTATATAGAAATTGGAAAACAAGAAGGAGCTAAAGTGGCTACAGGAGGAGAAAGATATACTGAAGGCGATGCTGCGAAAGGTTACTTTATGAAACCTACACTACTTGTAGATGTTTCAAATGATATGAGAGTAGCTAGAGAAGAAATTTTTGGACCAGTAGGGGTTGTTATTAAATTTAAAAACGAAGAAGACGTTATTGATATGGCAAATGATAGTGATTATGGTCTAGGCGGTGGTGTATTTACACGTGACATTAATCGTGCTATCCGAGTTGCAAGGGGAATCAGAACAGGTCGTGTATGGGTTAATACTTACAACAGTTTTCCAGCTGGAGCACCTTTTGGAGGATTCAAAGACTCAGGAATAGGCAGAGAAACTCATAAAGTTATATTAGAGCATTATACTCAGATGAAGAATATTATCGTTAATCTATCTGAAAAACCTGGCGGAATGTATGTAAAATAAAGTAGTTTTTAATTAAAATAGATATAAGGCTATAAACTGTAGTAATGATACAGTTTGTAGCTTTATTTTTTATTAGCAAACTAATTACCATAGATTTCGTATATAATATTGAAAGTTAGTATAACTGGATAATTTAGTTTATATGGAGGAATAAATTATGGGTAAAAAAGGTAATCACATCACATTACTTATCCTATCATTATTTATGCTTGCCACGTTTATAGGTTGTGCCTACAAGAATGACCCAAAAGATACTTTTTATATTGAACAATTTCAAAATGAAATGAAAGCAAAGAATTATAAATTTCAAATGCAAGATGTAGGGAAATCTAAGCACTTTCTTCCAACTACACGAAAAAGAATGATATTTGATAATGAAGCATTAGATATTTATTTGTTTGATAGCAATGAGAAGATGGAGAATGAAGCAAAACGTATTGATAGTGATGGATGTGGGTATAGCGATGGCTCTAAATCAATGGCGATTGATTGGATTTCATCACCTCACTTCTATAAAAAAGGAAATATTATTGTTCAATATGTTGGGAAAGATGAAAAAATTATTTCTGACTTAGAAGATATATTAGGAAACCAGTTTGCAGGGGAACGGGATGTTAGAGAAATCGCATACAATCAACTAACATCAAAAGATAAAGAGAGAGTAGTAGGAACTTGGAGAGATAGTAAACTTTCTAAAACAACTTTAAAAGAAAGCATGGGAAATATTCATGATAAATCTTATATTGGGAAAGAAGTATATCTTGTGGATTTTCCAACAAAAGATGAATCAAAGCCAAACAATATGATTGTATATATAAGTATAGATAATCATAAATTAATCGGGCATGGACATGTAGATTAAACTGACCGCAAAATTTATTTTCTGTAATAATAGACAGGAAAAGCAAGTTCACAGCTAAAGATTAGTAGTGTATAATCTAAATAAGAAGGTTTTGGTTTGAAGTTGCAATATAGAAAATATGTAGAGATACAATATATAGAGCTGCTATAGGATAGTAAAAAATTATGACGTAATATTTATTATGTTTTGCAAAGAAAGAAGGTCATTTTTGGAGGTGCATATTTGAAAAAAATAAAACAAATTTTAAAATCTATAGGTATTATTATAATTCTACTTATTGTAATATTATTGATTTTTCCTACTTGGACACCAGCAATTAAAGGAGAAAATAGCATAAGTGAACTTGAAAAAGTTGAAATAAATGGTACTAAGCATCAGATTATGATAAGAGGACACGACAAGTCAAATCCAATTTTAATTTTTGTTCATGGAGGACCAGGCTGTCCAGAAATACCTTATGTGACAAAATATCAAGATTTATTAGAAAAAGATTTTACTGTGGTTCATTATGATCAACGGGGAAGTGGTAAATCTTATCATTTTTTTGAGGACTATTCAAATCTTTCATCTGAGTTACTGGTGAATGATGTACTAGCATTAACAGACTATATTTCTGAACGTTTTGGCAAGAAACAAGTGGTATTGATAGGTCATTCATTTGGTACATATATTGCATTGCAAGCTGTAAATAAAGCACCAGATAAGTATATTGCGTATATTGGTATTGGGCAAATGGCTAACACTGCTCAGAGTGAATTAGATAGCCTGAATTATTGTATTAAACAAGCAGAGAATGCTAAAAATATGGATGATGTTTCAAAACTCAAAGAGTTATCAAATAAAATTGAAAAAGGTGAAACTTTTACTCCACGCAATTTTGTTAGAAAATATGGCGGGGCATCACGACTTATTGACGATAATCGCGATTAT
>JAYFRK010000023.1:0-3078 GCA_034925975.1 Clostridium sp. | reverse complement strand
TTGCAGTTAAAGTTGGGCATACATTACTCATATTTTTTCTAACATACATCCCTCGTCTTAATTGATAAAATTGATATTCCTCAACTATTTGCTCATCTAAATTAATTCTAACATCTTTTCGTTTACCTTCTGGTAATTCTAAATATTCTTCCTCAGTTAAAAAGTAGTTTGGATATTTGTCCTTTGTATAATAATAATTTCCAATACTATCCTTGTCTAAATGATAATCTATAATTCCTCTAATATCCTCGATTCTTTCATTAGAAGTCCTAGATATAAAATAATCGTTGTCTCTATCAAACATTGTAAAGTTTTCTGCATCCCTTTCATTTAAAAACCCTATAATGTAGATTCTTTCCCTATTTTGAGGTAAATGCGAATAATTCATGGTATTTAAAACTTTTTCTTTAATAATATAGCCTGCATTTTCAAGTTCACTTTTTATAACACTATAAGTTCTTCCATCATCATGAGCCATTAAATTCTTAACATTTTCTAAAAATAGAATTCTTGGCTTACCATGTATAGGTTCAAGTAAATTTACTAGATTAATTATACTCCAAAAAAGATTTCCTCTATGATCATCAAATCCTTTTTGCTCGCCAGCTATACTAAAGGCTTGACATGGAAACCCCCCATTTAAAACATCTATCCTATGGCTTAAAATTTGTTTTAGTTTTTCTTCGTATAAAGCTTTTTCAATTTTACACTTTTCAATTAGTTCCTTGTATTTTATCTTTTCTCCCTCATCCTTAGTATCTTTCATAACTTTTATATATTCTTCTTTTTCTTTATCGATAATATTGGGATTCACAATTTTCTCTATATCCCCAACAATTAATTCATGTTTAAAATTCAAGTTATAAGTTTCTGCTGCATATTCATCTATTTCATTAGCCCAAGCTAATTCATATCCTAGATCTTCGTAACGTGCCTGCTTAAATCCTAAGCAAATACCTCCAACACCTGCAAATAAACTCCCTACTTTAAACTTATAACCGCTCATTTTTTATCCTCCTATGTTCAAGTGTATAGTCTACAAAAAAATATTATAACATACTAAATAAAAAAATGCAGCAGTATGCCACATTTTTAGTTTGACTATTTTTAGCTAGTTTTTAATATATTCATTATATATTTTATCAAGCTTATTCACTAATTCTTCTGTTCTATCTATATTTTTATAAAATGTGTTTTTAAGGGCAATATATTCAGTCCATGATGAGCTTCTTTCAAACTTATCTATTTCTATTTTATATATATTATCAGATTCAAGTTCCTTGCCATCTAATATGCATTTTCCTATTGTTTCTATGTAGAATGAACCTTTATTTAGTTTTCTTATAATAATATTCTCAGACTCTTCTATACACACATTTATCAGTTGACAATCATTCCACCTATTTTCACTACACATTTTATCTTTCTTATTGTAAATAAAGAATTCATTTATACACTTATTTAAATTTGGACTTTTTATTTTTTCTACTTTAATTATATTTTTAATATAATAAATAGTTTCCTTAGGCATACACTTATTCCCTATATTTAATAAATCTTTTCCTTTTATAATACCCAATAACTTAAGTGTACCTATTGTGTAGCTATTATGTGCTATTTCAACCTTTGGTGGCTGTATTAATATATCATTTTTATTACTTTTTATGAATGCTTCATTCATTGTAATATGTTTATAAATTTGCTCATTAAAAAGTTCTTTTTTAAATAATGATTTTAAATAATTATTTTTAAAATTAGATTCTACAATAATATAATAATGCTCTTTGTTAATTTGACTATCTCTTACTGAAAGCATTTTCTGAGCTTGTCTAAAAGTTTTTACTTCTATGTATGGCATGCGTGAGCATTTTTCCCAAGTGTTGTCATTAAATTCAGCAAATTTTACAATTTTATTATAGTTATCTTTGATCCCTATTACATCAGGAGCATTCTTTGCACTATTTGTATTGTAAATAAAATAATCATTTATTACCTCATAAGGCCTATTTTTTAAAATCAATTTGTTAAATATCAAAGATTCAGGTATCCTGTTTATCCATCTATCTATGTAACCACCAATTAAATCAGTTTTACTACTTGTCCCTTGAATGTGGACATTAGACTGTTCGAACATCGAAAATATAAAATACATTAACGGTTTTATATCTTCCATCATTATATTTACAATTCCATCCATGGATACACCTCAATTTTAGTTATAACTATCTTATATTCCATCATTCTTTTTTAAAATATCTATTAATTTATGAAGTTGATTTTCGCTACTTATAATATAATTATTACGTTGCAAAATTTGATTTTTAAATTCAGATCCAATTACATTATCCGGTAGATCTTCTATCGATTTACCATTTGCTATTGCACTTAAATTTTTTACTGTACACTTTATTCCTTTTGGCGCGAAGTTTTTTCTATTCCAAAATTCAACATGTGAAATACCACCTAGTATTTCGGCATATATATTTCTATTTACCTCTTTTCTTCCTTTAGCATCCCATGCTTTATTAATAAAATCATTTAAAGTTTTTATCTTAAATATACTTTTCGAAACGTCCGGATCAACAGTTACTCTCACTAATACATAATAATCAATAGGCACAGGTTGACCATCATTATTATTGTATCTATAATTTCCATATTGGTCATAACGATCAATTTCAACCAATAAAAATTTTGAATGTTGTTTTATTGATTTTACATTAATAGCATGTCCATTCACCACTAAATCAGTAATATCCCACTGCCCCCTTGGTGTTACCGTAAAATCTAAGTCCGTATCTATAGTAGCTTCTGGCATATATACCTGTATATATTTTCTTACTGCTACTTCTCCTAATTTTCCTCTGAAATCATCTCTAAAAATTTCCCAATCTTCTCTATTCATTATCATATTAGGATTATGATTACCCCTCATATTGTGCGCAAATTGATAACAATCTTGAATTTCTTTAAATGTAAAATTAATAATATTCATTTATATGTACCCCTAACTAAATAAAATTATATAAAAAATATTTCTGCACCATTTATATATTGAAAAAACTGAGGTGGATAGAA
>JAYFRK010000382.1:0-9823 GCA_034925975.1 Clostridium sp. | reverse complement strand
GGCTTGCAGATGAAAATATAAAAAGAAGGTATGAAGAAAAGTTTGAAATTGTATCTTTAGTTGGAACTATTTCTGAGGATGGATGCCATCTTCATATGTCCATTGCAGATTCTAATGGCAAAGTTATAGGTGGACATTTATTGGAGGAGTGTATAATTTATACTACTGCTGAAGTAATTATAGGAGAAATAGAAGAATTTGTTTTTCTACGTGAATATGATGATAAAACAGGTTTTGATGAATTAAAAGTAAAGGAGCCATATTTTAAGAAGCTATAGATTATAAGTATAATGTTCAAATAAATTTGAAATAAATCTATAATTAATAGATATTCTGTTTATAATAACTAAGGGGGAAGTGCTATGAAGTACATTAACACAAAATTAGATAGTTTTAAGTTGAGGTTTGCTATAGAATAAGATATTCCTTTAATTCTTAAATTTATAAAAGAATTAGCGGAATATGAAAAAATGTTAGATGAAGTAGAGGCTACAGAAGAAATTTTGAAAGATTCACTATTTAATCGTAAAGCAGCTGAAGTTGTAATTGGAGAATATGAAAATGAACCTGTGAGTTTTACGCTATATTTTCATAACTTTTCAACATTTCTAGGAAAACCGGGATTATATTTAGAGGATCTTTATGTAAAACCTGAAATGAGAGGAAAAGGTATTGGAAAGATAATGCTGTCTTTTTTAGCTAATTTAGCTGTGGAAAGAAATTGTGGAAGATTTGAGTGGTCTTGTTTGGATTGGAATGAGCCATCAATTAAATTTTATAAACATGTAGGAGCGATTCCAATGGATGAATGGACTGTTTACAGATTATGTGATAATCCATTGATTAATTTAGCAAAAGAATTTAATTCTTCATTAAAGCAGCTGTAATTTTCAACTTGATATATAAAATAAATCCATATATTTTTAGTATATGGATTTATTTTTTATATTTTTATTTTGTCATTCCAAAGATTACTCCAGATAAGAAAGGAACTAACCAAATAAGCCATACAATAATGCTAAATTTATGGAAATTAGCTTTTGCTTTTTCGTTGTTTTTAATTAAAACAACTGTTGCCCATATGGCATGAAAAAGCATTAATAATATTGCTAGCAGTCCTGTTATTCCATGAAAATTAAGTTTAAAACCTTCATTAGCTATTTTACCCATAACTGTTGTTCCAGCGGTATCGAAGACTAGACCTATCCAAAATACTATTAGATGCCACTTCTTTAGTTTTCCTTGTCTTTTCTCGCTCCAAACACCTATTGTGTAGAATACTAAAGCTAAATTAATAAATATAACTGCATAAATTAACATACAATTTACTCCCCCTGTATGAATAGATTTTTATAAAAGTTTCTAATGAACGATGTTCATTAAAGTTCATTTTAAAATCATATCCTCTAGGATATGATTTATTGAAACAATTCTTTTAGAATTGTTTCAAAAGACGAATATTTGAAAAATGGCATTTGAATTATTGTAATAAAGTTTAGTACAATAAATTCTGCTGTTTCATTAGAACTTTGCTTTAAGTGAATTTCACTGTTAATTTTTGAGGACTCTTCTATTAATATGAATTCTACTTTTTCTACTAGTTGTTTCATATAGAAGAATTCTTTTTCTAAACCACTTTCTACAAAGTCTGGAGTGTCATAAAATTCTCGCTTAAGCCAAATTTCTTTAAAAGTTTTAATGAAGGCTTGAAGTTCATCAAAAAGTTTATTTAGTTTAATATAAAAGGGATCATCTGAACTTATTAACTTTTCAAGACTAAAAAAATATTCTTTCCAGTAATCTATCATCATTTCCATAACTAAATCCTTTTTTGTAGGATAATAATTATAAATAGTTCCAAGAGCTATATCACATTCCTTAGCAACATGTCTCATGCTTAATTTTGAGTAACCTTCGTTATATAATATTTCTTTAGATTTATTTAGTATAAGTTCCTTTGGATTTTCGATGACTCTAGCCAATTACAACACTCCTAAAATTTTCTTATGAACACTGTTCATTATAAAATATTTATATATTTTTGTCAACAGCTTTGTTTCGAATAAATGTGGATTTTTACATTTATTTAAAACTTTCTATTAGTAGATTAAAACATAGCCTAGATTTTTTGTTTTTACATATAATAATTGCAATAGAAAGCAAAATATAATGCTAGTCTCTATATATCTAATGGAGGAATGAAGATGATGAAACATAAATATATTTGTTTAATTTTTCTATGTTTATATATTTTTGTAGGGAGTACAAAAAATGCGTATGCTTACGGTATAAATGTATTAAACAATCAGGAGAATTTATCAAATTATAATATAACTATGAAAAGAGATCTATTATGTTTAATGATGGCTTATCCAGAACACATTGTGGCAATAGAAAAAAATTCAGAGGACTATGTATATATAATAACCAAATCCGGGAAAAAAATTATTTATGATGATAAGAAAAAAAAGAGTTTTCAAGATAAACTTCTTTATCCAGATTTGCAGGATATGATGGAACAAGTTTATCCCTTAGGAAGTATAAACAAGTTAATGGATGAAGAGTTCGATCCTGGGCGTGCTAGAGTGTACGCTTTATTAAAGGATGTTTATGGTGTTTCAAAAGAACAGGTTCAATCAAATCTTACAAGGGTAAAAGTTGGTTACAAGTATTGGGATTTTAATGGCGAGAATGGAGCTGCAGAGTCGCTAAAGCAAGTAATGAAGGAACTTATACCTATTGCTGAAAAAAGAAATGATGTATGCTCTTATATATTTCCAACTAGTGGAACTTTTAATTATAGATACATTGCTGGAACAAATCAATTAAGTGCTCATTCTTTTGGAACAGCTATTGACTTAAGAAGTGATAAAAGGGATTATTGGAAGTGGACTTCCAGAAAGGAAGGAGAAAGAAGAATGCTTTCTTATCCTAGGGAAATAATTGAGATTTTTGAAAAAAATAATTTTATTTGGGGAGGCAAATGGGGTCACTTTGATATTTTACATTTTGAATATAGGCCTGAGTTAATAATTAAAGCTAAATATTTTAGTAATCAGCTTTCACCAGATAAGCCATGGTATTCAGGAATACCTTGTGAGGATGATAAGACAAAAAATTTTATACAAATAATTGAGGAAGAATTGAAATAACAATGTATATCCTATAGAATAAAAAAAGGGATGCATAGTAAGAAGTCGCCGCTTATTTTAGGAGGAAAATATATGAAACAAATTGGTGATATAAAGGGAACTGTTTTAATTACGGGGGCCTCTACTGGAATAGGATATGAGCTTACTAAGTTATTTGCTAAGGATAATTATAATCTTGTACTTGTAGCTAGAAACATAGAAAAACTTAATTCTATGGCTAATGAGTTTCAGGAGAAATATGGTGTACAAGTAAAAGCTATAGGAAAAGATTTAGCTCTACCAAATTCTTCTTACGAAATATTTAAGGAAATTACAGACTGCAATATAGATATTGACGTACTTGTAAATAACGCAGGCAGTGGAAGTTGTGGACTTTTTCATGAAATAGATTATGAAAAAGATATTGAAATGATTCAACTTAATGTAACTTCTTTGACCTGTTTAACTAAATTATTTGCAAGAAAAATGATAGAGAAAGGTAATGGAAAAATACTGAATGTAGCCTCTACAGGATCTTATCAGCCAGGACCATATATTGCTGTGTACTATGCAACAAAAGCTTATGTACTATCATTTTCCGAAGCTATTTACAATGAATTAAAGAATTACGGAATAGCTGTAACTACTATTTGTCCTGGTGCTACAAAGACTGAATTCTCAAAGAGAGCAGGAAAGATGGACATAAGGACAGCTATGGATCCTAAAACTGTAGCAATGGCTGCATTTAATGGATTAAAGAAAAATAAAAGATTAATTATTCCTGGAACCACTAATAAAATAGCAATTATTGCATCTAAGTTGCTTCCGGGGAGTATACTAGCAAAAACAGTAGAAAAAATACAAAAAAGTCTTGTAGAAAGAAAAGTATAATATTATAAAAGGCTAATCCAAGTAAATGGATTAGCCACTATATTTAAAGCAAAGAATTAATTAACTAAATAAGTCAATTAACCTGCAACTATATCATTATTATATGGAGCATCATTAAATAATATAGGAGGCAGTATTTTGAAAGAAAAATTAGGAATATCTGTTTGTTCTATAATTTCTATAGCTTTAAAAGGATCACTTAATAAATCAACATTATTATCCATTAGAGTGTACTTTAAGCTATCTGAAAAATAGTTACAATAAGAAAAGTAATCTCTTCTTTCTTTAGAAAACTCTTTGTAGTTTTCCCCACAGGAACTTATTACCTCTCTACATAGGTAAAGATTGCAGGGATGGGGTCTTAAATTGAAATCTATGCTGCATCCTTCAATTGTTGCAAAAGGACACAATCTAAAAAAGAGTTTAGTATCAAAATCTCCCCAATCATAAACGTTTTCCTTCAAAAATTCTTCATGTTTTTCCTTATCAAATTCACCTATAACTTCTAAATGATATCTAGATATTTTTGTGTTTTTCATATTTAAAAGTTTGTATATATGATTCTTACTGCCTAAATTTATTATATTTTTTATATCTATTAGAGTGTACTTAGGGAAAGTACCAACAACATCCTCTATTTTTTACACTGGCATAAGAAATAGATTCTGTACACGAATTGCAGCTTCCGCAAAATGTACATCTAAATACTGGAACATTGTTATTGAATTCATATTCTAATTTGTCCATCGCATCACCTCATGGTTAAAATAAATTAATAAATCAATTATATTTTAACCATGTTAAATAGCAACTTGCAAAATATAGCGAAAATAAATGAAAGTATATAAAAATAATAAAGAATAAAAACTAATTTAGTTAGAAATCAAGATATAATTTAATTATATGCAATTTAAGAGTTTGCATTTTAACAATTTAATAATTAAGCACCATTTTTAAAGATAAAATTTATAAATTTAATAATTTCATATGCAATACCTGAAGCCACTAGCGGGCCAACAGGAACTCCTCCTAATAAAGCAACTCCCACAATTGAACCTATAACAACCCCTGCTAATGTATCGGTGTTGCCTTTTAAAAGATTAACACCTCTTGAGGCGAGTACTACTACAATTATTCCAGCAGTAAAAGAAATTATACCCTTAACACTTAGTAGACTGCTTATAGTAATTGCAGAGGTATTATTCTGTTTAATTAATGGAACGAGCATCCATATCATTAAAAATATCATTCCAATATCCATAAAATATTTTTCAATAAAATTTATAGTTTTATAGTTATTGCTTAAGGATACCAAAAATATTAATAGGGAAGCAAAGGCTAAACTTTTATTTTTAGTAATAAGTGATAGTATAAATAAAATTACAAGAACCAATTTATATAACAAATTTAACACCCTAAAACTTACTTATAATATATAGTATTTTAAGTTTCATATTTTGTTAAAGTCATAAAAGCAAATTATGTTTTTAACATGTTTGCTTCAATCTGCATATTAATATTATAGGGCAAATATTTCTATTTTACAGGAGCTTAAAAGGAGGAGAATGGATGGAGGAAAAGGACAAGCAAGATTTAGATAGAGTAGTTAATCAAAATAAAAAAGCTTCTATAATGCTATTAGAAGTCGTTTACCTTATATTTATACTGCTAATTATTTTTAAGCCAGCAAATAAGATTAATTTTTATTTAGGTGAATTCATAGGTGTGTTTATAACTTGTTGTTTATATTTTGTGCTGCCTATTTGTTTAATTAATTTTATACAATCATTTGCTAAATACAAGAAGATTATATCAGACAAAGTACAAATAATTAGCGAAATGTTACTATTTTTAACAATATTACTTTTAACAGTTGTGTTTTTTATAATTGCTGTAATTCTGCTAATTTAATAAAAAAAGCCGTGAATGCACACGGCTTTTTTATTACCATTCATTTAAAAATCTATAGAGAGCAGGATATATGTTTAGTGAGCTCATTAAATCGTGATATTCATCCATAGCTTTATTATTTTCCTCTCTAACCTTTGTAGCTCTAATCATTAGATTTTTAGGAGTTTCAAGAGGGGATATATACTCAACTACGGATACATCATATCCTTTGGCTTCAAGCATTGTAGCACGCATACCATCAGTTAATATATCAGCTAGTCTAGCCTTTAGAACACCATGTTTTAGTATACTTTTAAAAGGTTCGTATGAATACTGATTTAAAAGCTCCCTATGGCAGCAAGGAACTGCAATAATTACATCAGCTTCTACTCTTATACCTAAGGCAAGAGCCATATCTGTTGCTGTATCGCATGCATGCAGTGATAAAACTACATTTATGTTTTTATTAGGAGTATAGTCCTTTATGTCAATTGCATGAAATTCCATGTTTCTGTATCCAAGATTGTTAGCCATTTTTTTTGAAGATTCAATTACAGACTCAGAGTAATCAAGACCTATAAAATGGCATTTGATTTTTTTTACCTCTGTTAAATAATAATTTAAAACAAATGAAAGATAAGATTTTCCACATCCACAATCTAATATATTTATTGTGCCTTTAGTTGGAAAGTTACTAAATATACCATCAAGAAGTTCTACATAATGATCTATTTGATTATATTTTCTTATTTTATCATTTTTTATCTTTCCATCCTTTGTCATTATGTTAATTTCTTTAAGGAGATTATCTGCACTACCAACTTTTATATAATAATCTCTATTTAGCAGAGTAGAAGTTTTACCTTCGACATGTTGGCTATTTATATTGCATAAAGTAGAAGAATCTGTTTTAGAATTGGTAGAATCTATATCTTTTACTTCAACATTTTTCATAGTAACATTTTTATTATCAGCTGAGATTAGAATATTTGTTCCTCTTTCGCTGTAAATAAACTCCAAAGAATCGTAATTCTCAGACTCTTCTATTATTTTATCTAAAATAATTTTAATATTTTCAACATGAGTTATTCCATTAAAATTATACTTAATTTTACCATTATCATAAGAACCATTACCGTTAAATGTTTTAAGGCCTGTTTTAAAGGTTACTGCTAAACCTTTGAATATAGAATTATTTTCTGAAAATCTATTGTCTATTCCCATAAAGAAAAGATTTAATTTATTTAAACTTTGCTTATTCATATGTAACTTTTCAAATCCTCCGTCTCACTTAGTATTTATCTATGTTTTAAATGAATGTCGGTTTTTACATTCATTTAAAACTTTCCATTAGTGGGTTAAGGCTGTCTTAAAGATTGGTAAGTTCATTATAATGAGAAATTATAATTCTTATTTAGTATAACTATGGTAGAGTTAAGAACTTTCATTTGTTTGAGCTTCTTTTTCGAAACTCCTCTTCATTTCTTCAGAGGAGTAAGCGATTCACCCAAAATTAAAATTTTGGTTCACTGCTTAACTTTAGCTGCAATTGTTATACTAAATTTAGAATTATTTTCGATATTATACGAAATTAACAATCTCTTAAAACATAGCCTAGTATAGTATATCAGAATGTTATTATAAAGTTCAATTATGGATATAAAAATATAAAACCATATTAAAAAAGACTACTGGAAACACCAATAGTCTTAAAATTATTTGTTTTTATCTACCATTTGTTGTTCAACGGAAGCAATCATTCTTCTCATCATTTCTCCACCTACATTGCCTGCATTAGCCATTCTTCCAACTATTTTTGATGGAGTGTCTCCCATATATTCGTGTTTATCAGTATATCCTTCAAGCCCCATATCTTTAGCTACTTCCATTTTAAATTTTTCTAATCCTGAACTTGCTGAAGGTACAAGAGGTTTACGTGCCATAACTTTTCTCCTTTCGTAATATTAATTATTGTATAGTTAGCTTTTGCAAAATCTAAATTTGCATACTGTGAAATATATTGAAAATTTTTATAGAAGGTCTAAAATTATGTAACTAATAGTATAATGAATTCATATATTGATGAGTAGAGGATTTTTGTCAAATATACATATATACAAAGGAATTCTGTGATTGTGTCTACAAATATCATGTGGGATAATGGATTCAATAAAACAGAATAAAGGAAGTAGTTGCTATGGAAAAATTAAGTGAACTTTTAGGATGGATTACAGCTATAGCTTTTGGACTTGCTGTACTTAACTATTTCATTAAGTATGTGAATAGAAAATTTATAAATAATATATCAAAAGAAAATCCTAGTTTAGCAAAAAATTATAGAATTATTATGAGATATTTTGTGAGATATCATAGATTGTTTGGAATTATTGCAACTATAGCTGTAAGTATACATTTTATTGTTATATATACGACTCAGGGTATTTTATCGTATACAGGTATTATAGCAGCAATAGCTATGATATTAGTATTTTCACTGGGGGTTTTCGGAACACGGATACAAAAGAAGGTCAATGGTGGTTGGGTAAAAATACATAGAGGAATTTCATTTATATTAATAATAGCAATTGTAGTACATTTAATTACCAAAATATAGAGTAACGAGTTTTTATAAAAATAGTTGCATAATTATAATTTTCATGTTAAACTATGAATAATTTAATTTTTAGAAATATAAAAATTTAATAATACGTTGGTTACCTAGGGTAGAGGTGCTGTAATTATTAGTATTTATTCGGAGTCGGCAGACTATGAGGAATAGAAAAAGGAATTATGGCCGAAGAAAATAAGATGGCAAAATTATTTTCTGGCTTTGCACAAAATATGTGTAAAGTTGTCGCGTAATAAGTTACGTGGAGAGCTACAAGGTACACTGAGTTCGAAATATATTATATATATTACATTCGTATAATTATATTGCGACGAGGGTGTCCTTGTCGCAATATTTTTTTATTTATTAGGAAATTATAAGTTATAATGATGTCTCATGTTACATTATAAGGGGGCTTGAAAAATGGGAATTGTAGTACAAAAATACGGAGGAAGTTCTGTTGCTACAACTGAAAAAATTAAAAGGATTGCTGAAACATTAGTAAAAAGAAAAAAGAAAAAAGATGATTTAGTAGTTGTAGTATCGGCTATGGGGGACACTACAGATGATTTAATTTCACTGGCAAAACAAATATCTAATAATCCCGATAAAAGAGAACTTGATGCACTGCTATCTACGGGAGAAATGATGTCTTGTGCACTGCTATCTATGGCTATCAAGGAGTTAGGGTATAATTCAGTTAGTTATACAGCTTACCAAATTGGAGTTAAAACTACTGGACAATACGGAAAAGGATTAATTGATGATATAGACGACACTAGAATAAGACAAAGTTTAAAAGAAGATAAAATTGTAATTGTAGCAGGATTCCAAGGAATAAATAATGAAGGAGATATAATCACATTAGGTAGAGGTGGATCAGATACTTCTGCAGTAGCATTAGCAGTAAAGCTTGGTGCTATATGTGAAATCTACACAGATGTAGATGGAATATATAGTGTTGATCCTAGAAAATATAAAGATGCCAAGAAATTAGATACAATAGATTATGAAGAAATGCTGGAACTTTCTAGTTTAGGAGCTCAAGTTATGCATTCAAGATCTATCGAATTGGCTGAAAAATACAAAATCCCATTATATGTAGGATTGAGTAATAGTGATATCCAAGGAACGGTTATTAAGGGGGTAGATAAAATGAACTTAGAGAGTAAGCCAGTGACAGGACTTGCTACCAGTGATGATGATATAGCAGTAACTTTGAAAGAGATAAATTCAGATATAAATATATTATCTAATTTGTTTGAAGCTATAGGAAGCAGAAAAATTAATATAGATATGATAA
>JAYFRK010000043.1:0-5372 GCA_034925975.1 Clostridium sp. | reverse complement strand
TGCGCATGTTGCATCACGTGAAGCCACATGTGCTGTTGAAAACATAATGGGAAGAGACAGCCATGCGGTTTACCATGCAGTACCCAGATGTCTCTATACTCATCCTGAAATCGGTGCAGTTGGATTAACAGAGGCTCAGGCACAGGAGGAAGGCATCAAATACAAGAAAGGCATATTCAGCTTTGCCGGTATAGGAAAGGCTCTTGTAATAGGTCAGACAGGAGGCTTTGTAAAAATACTTGTAGATGAAAACGATAAGATCATAGGTGCTGCAGTTGTCGGACCAGAAGCAACAGATTTGCTTACAGAGCTTACCTTAGCAGTACACCTTGGCCTTACAGCAAAACAGGTTGGCGAAGTAATTCATCCTCATCCTACTCTTAGTGAAGCTCTTATGGAAGCGTTACACGATGTTCATAAGGAGTCGGTGCATGCATTTTAATGAAGGAGTTTAGTTTGAATGAAACTGACATATTTAAAAAACTGTGGTCTTCTTGTAGAGACAGGGAAAAAGAAGCTTCTTATTGATGCATTGAATATGAGTACAGAAAATTTTGACGGTCTTACAGGAAAAGAATTTACAGATATGTTTTTTGATAATTCTCCCTGCTATGGTGCAGATTATGTAATTGTTACGCATAACCATCTGGATCATAATGATAAAGAAATGGCAGAAGAATATCTTGATGCAAACATCAAATGCAGATATATCGAGCCTGAGGGCAACGGTGGCAAGGAACAGGCAATTAAAGACGGTGACATTGAGATAAATACATTTAATACTGTTCATTCAGGATCTCCGGAGGAAGGATTAATGCATTGGTCTGTTTTGGTGAAAGATGAAAAGCACAGTATATTTGTTGCCGGTGATGCAGATTCATTGAGCGATGAACTTATAGAAAAATTGAAAAATGAAAAATTGGAAGCAATATTTACTATGCCATTTTTTATAGGAGGACAGAAAGGTGTAGATGCTTTGAAGAATATAGGTGCAAAGCATAACTATATTTATCATATTCCCGAAGAAGGCAAAGATCCATGGTCAATAAGACCGCTGGCAAAAAATCTTTTTAACAGATACGGGAAAGAAGTACCCAACTTAGAGCTGCTGCTTAATAATATGTATGAGTTCATAGTTTTATAAAAGATTTAATGCTTATAAATTTGGTTAAGTCAGCTACTATATTATAGTAAGTCCTCCTTCATCTAGTTCCTTCTCCAAAAGTAAATAAACCGGTCTGTGAGAAATTCCTTGCTCCGGATATGTTAAAAAAACGGCGATGACACAGCCGTTAATCCTAATAATGTGCTGCTAGTGAAGGTGTGTGTCTTATACATCTGCTTTTTTTATTCTCTATAGTTACTACAAGAGTTTTGGACTTTATTCATTTCATTAGAATACAACTCATAGGAAACTATTTACAATCAATACAATATAATATATAATAACTTTAAACTCTTTGCACTGCAAAAAGGTAATTTATTTGTTGAAATGAAATTCAAGGAACAAGTCCTTGAGTAAGTTCAATTATCCAAATGTAAAATTTGGAGTTTCATTTAAATTACGTAATATCTACAGTACAAACTGAGCAGACTATGAAATTGTAAAAAGTTTCTGAGGTCGGGCCCTTCTGCATAGGGCAACAGGTATGAAATTTAGACCTGTGGGACAGTAGCATATGTTCCACGGGTATTTTTTATGCCCAAAATGGAATATATGCCATTAGATTTTTGCATTGCCATAGAGCTATCTTAATTATAAATAATTGGAGGTAACTTACTATGACAAATCAAAAAAATATTAATGGAAACGAAATTTTAAACAACTCAAAAAGCTTTATTGAAATTAAAGGCTTGTCTAAAATCTACCAATCTGGGGACGAGTGCATAAAAGCAGTTGACAACGTAGATCTTAAAATATCTAAAGGAGAAATAGTTACTATACTGGGACCATCAGGTTCTGGAAAATCTACTCTGGTAAATATAATCGGTGGAATTGATAGTAGTGATGAAGGCAAAGTATATGTTGATGGCGAAGAGATTACTTCTTTAAAATCTAAGGATTTAACAAATTACAGGCGTAATAGCATTGGCTTTGTATTTCAGTTCTATAACCTAATTTCTAATTTAACTGTTTATGAAAATATAGAGGTAGTAGCTGATATATGTAAAAATCCTTTAAGTATCGATGAAATTCTTGAAAATTTAGGTATAGCAGATTTAGCTAAAAGGTATCCTGTTGAATTATCAGGAGGACAACAACAACGTGTTGCTATAGCTAGAGCCTTTGTAAAAAATCCTAAGTTAATGTTATGTGATGAACCCACTGGAGCATTAGATTACAAATCTTCCCTTGATATTCTAAAACTTATAAAAGAAATAAATGAAAAGTATAATACAACTATTTTAATAATAACTCATAATAGCTCCATTGCTGAAATGAGCCATAGAGTGGTAAAAATAAGTGGTGGAAAAGTTACTCATAATGATGTTAATAGCCAGCCAATTCCAGTAGAAAGGATTGTGTGGTAGCTATGAAAATGAGTATAAATAAAAGAATAAAAAGAATTTTCCTTCAGCATAAAGCTACTTATATAGGCATGCTTATATTAATTGTATTATCTACATCAACTTTTTTAGGGTTAAAAACAGCCAGCACAAGCATTAAGAAAAATGTTCAAGATAATAGAATAAACCAATCTTTAGAAGATGCCAACTTTTATTATTCTAAAAAGTTATCACAGAAAGAAATAAAGGATTATGAAAAAAATTATAATTTAATATTAGAAGAAAATATCTATATGGAAACTGAATATAATAAAGCTACATTACGTATAAGAGAAAAATCTGAGACAATAAATAAACCAGTTTTATATGAGGGAGAAGAATTTAAGAATCCTAATGATATAATGGTGGATAGATATTTTTTTGAAGCCCAAAATTTAAGTTTTGGAGATAAGTTAATTATAGATAGAACTGAATATACTGTCTGTGGAATATTTGTTACACCAGATTATCTTACTGTTAAGAAAAATGACGCTGATTTTATGTGTGATGGAACAAAGTTCGGATTGTGTATGATAGACAAAACTACCTTTAATAATATAGGTAAGAAAAATATAAAGACATACTATAGTGTTATTTTTAAGGAAAATAATGAAGAGAAATTTAGAAAAGAGCTTGGCAAAAATGGAATTGTGTTAGAGTGGACAGATAAAGATACAAATTCTAGAATATCTACTTTTGATGGAGAGATTGAATCTCTTATTATGGTAAGTAAAATAGTGCCTTTGTTTATTTTGGTTTTATCTAGTATCATTATGGCGGTAGTTAATGGTCGCATGCTTAAGAAGGAATATGTTTATATAGGAACACTTATGTCCATGGGATATACCAAGTGGGAAATTGCTAAGCATTATATGAGATTACCTTTATATTTATCAATAACAGGAACAGTCATTGGAGGAATAACAGGAATTGCAACTACTAGATTATTTTCAGTAATTTCATCAGTAGAATATAATATACCAAAACCTGTTTATCATTTTAATATTATGGACGTTGTATTTTTAATTACTGTTCCAACGTTATTAAATTATTTTGCTACACTTATTTCTTTAAGGGAAGGAATAAACCTAAATATAGTTTCCATTTTAAAAGCTAATGCAGGTAAAATGAAAAAAGGAAGATTAACTAAATTAATTCCACATAAAAAGGGATCCTTTAAGATAAGATTTAAGTTGAAAGAAATTACATCAAATTTATCTAGAAGCTTTTTAATGCTTGTTGGAATGGTGGCAGCGTCAATATTTATGCTTACAGGATTCTCATTTGATAGTTCTTTACAATTTTTATTTAATAGTAACTTTCATGAACTATTTGGATATGAATATCAATATGTGCTAAAGGAACCCTTGTATGAAAATAATACTGGTGGAGAGCCATATATGGTATCAAGTTTTCAATATAGGGAAAATGGAGAAATATTCAGCCTAAGTTTAAATGGTGTTACTAGAAACAGTAAGTATATTAAGCTTTATGATAAAGATGAGAATGCTATAGGCGAAGACAAAGTAGTTATAACAAGTGCTGTAGCTAAAAGATTAAACCTTAAAAAGGGAGATATTATTAAAATAAAAAACAATTCAAATCTTAAAGATTATGATATTACTATTGATGATGTATGTAATATACAATATAGTGATAACATATATTTGCCAATGGATAAACTAAATGAAATGCTTGATCTTCCTAAAAACACTTATATTGGTTTATATAGTGATGAAAAGTTAAATATTGATTCTAATAAGGTGATGAGTATTTTAACTGCTAAGGATAGTAAGGCTGGGTTAGAAACTTCTATAGCAGCTTTTAAAGTTTTTCTTTATATAATGGCAGTAGTATCTGCTATTATAGGAGTAATTGTAGTGTATATAGTCACATCTATGCTAGTTGAGGAAAATAGAAAGAATATTTCAATGTTAAAAGTAGTAGGCTATCATAACAAAGAAATATCAAAGTTAATTTTGAATTCCACATCAGTATTAGTATGGCTTGGATTTTTAGTTGCAATACCATTAACAAATAGTATAATACAGCAATTTTTTGACAGCTTAACTTCCAATATGTATTTTGACTTTATAGCAAAGTTAGAAACTTCACAAATAATAATAGCTTTAGCGATTATTTTGCTAGTGTACTATGTAACATTGGAAATATGTAAAAAGAAGGTTTTGAAGGTTAATATGGCAGAAAGCCTAAAAGCTAGAGACTAGCTATATAACATTAGTAAACTTATTTAATAACTAGATATAATTTTATGTTGGAGATTATTCTTAGCAGGAGATAAGGTAAGGATATATATAAATTATGATATAATAATGAGGAAATTAAATATTAATAAGGAATTGTGTGGGAATATATTATGTATAAAATTCTGATTGTCGAAGATGATATGGTAATTGCAAAATCAATGAAAAATATTTTATATGAGTGGAATTATGAAACTAAATTTATAGTTGATTTTAAAGATGTTATTGCACAATTTGTCCAGTTTGATCCACATCTTGTGCTTTTGGATATATCTTTACCGTTTTTCAATGGTTATCATTGGTGCAGCGAAATTCGCAAAATATCAAGTGTACCTATAATTTTTATTTCCTCTATGTCTGAGAATATGAATGTTATTATGGCCGTAAATATGGGTGGCGATGACTTTATTGCTAAACCCTTCGATTTAAATATTCTTGTAGCAAAGGTTCAAGCACTACTCAGAAGAACATATTCTTTTGGCGGAAAAATGGACGTGATAGAACATAACGGTGTAGTTTTAAACCTTAGTAGTGCAATCCTGGAATATAGAAACAATAAAA
>JAYFRK010000085.1:0-2585 GCA_034925975.1 Clostridium sp. | reverse complement strand
GTGCTAGAAGAAGAGTATATTTACCTATTGAGGAAGTAAGGCAAACCTCTGATAAGGTTATGAGAATTCAAACCTTACAGCCAGATATAAAAAATAAATATATTAAATTTAATAAGCAGCATAAAAGACTTTTAGAACAATTAAAATATTTTCCTATGGCAGATCATGATGATGCACCAGATGCGTTAGAAGGATGTAGGTCGCTTGCATCTACACCAAAGAAACGTATGATTATTAAGAAACGTAGGGGGCTTGGAATATGAGTTTAAAAGATATTAAACCAATAACAATAGAACTTCCAAACGATACTCCAGTAAATTCACAGCTCATAGAATATTGTATTAAAGCCTATAAAAAGGAGTCAGATAGATTTGAGACTTTGACCAGGTATTATTTAAGTGGTAATGATATTAGAAACAGGGTGCTGGTGGATGATAGCTTGCCTAATAATAAACTTGTACATTCTTTTCCTAAGTATATTTCCAATATTGCCACAGCTTATTTTATGGGACGTGGTGTTAAGTATGAAACTGAGGATGAGGAGTATAAAAACATCATTGATGATATACTTTCAGATAACTATAGTGATTCAAGAAACTTTGAAGAAGCTAAGGAGATGAGTATAAACGGTGTTTCTTATGAACTTTTATACATCAATGAAGAGGGTAAGTTTAAAACACAGTATTTTAAGGCTGATGAGATAATACCTATTTATGCAAGCAGCTTAGGGAAGTTTCTAATGATGGCTATAAGATTATATAGTGAAAATAGAATAGATGGCTCTAGCAATAAGTATGCTGAAGTTTACACAGATAAAGAAATTATAACATTTATCCAAGGTAAAGTTGGTAGTGATGATGGATGGGAAGAAATGTCAAGAAGGAACCACTTGATGAGTGATGTTCCGATAATTATTCGTAGAAATAATGAAGAACGAAAAGGTGACTTTGAGGATGTAAAAAGTCTTATTGATGCCTATGACCGTTCACAGTCCGATACCATGAATGACCTTGATTATTTTACAGATGCTTATCTTACTGTATTTGGTGTAGATGATATTGTTGAAGAAGAAGATTCAACTGATGGTACTGTAAGGCAAAAGCAGACAAAAGGCATGAAGCAAAGAAGGACATTATATTTTCCAGAAGGCGGAGATGCCAAGTTTTTAATTAAAGATATTAATGACACTGCTACAGAGAATTTTAAAACAAGGATATATAAAGATATATTCTTTTTATCTCAAGTACCAAACCTTACAGATGAAACCTTTAGTGGTAATCTTTCAGGAGTTGCAATCAAGTATAAGCTCTTTGGACTTGAGGAGCTATCAGCTGAAAAAGAAAAGTACTGGAAGTCAGCAGAGCGTAAAAAACTTAAGCTTATGACAGAATACATTAATACTTTGAAAGGTACTAAGTATGATTGGAAAACAATTAAAGTAAGTTTTGATAGGTCGCAGATTGCAAATCTATTTGAAATATCTCAAATGATGAATAATCTAAGGGACATATTGTCTCAAAAGACCATTATTGAATTGTTCCCAGAAGTTGAAAATGCTCAGGAAGAATTGGACAGGTTCAACGAGGAAAGAGCAAATTCAGAAAATAACGGAACACCGCCAGAGGTGGTGTATTAATAAATGGCAAAGAATAATAGTGAATATTGGATAGACAGGGGAGTTCAAAACGTTAAAAAGGCTGATAGATATTTACAGAGGCAGGCAGATTTAATTACTAGATGGTTCAAAAGAGCTACCAAGGAAATGACTGATAAAATAAATGAGTTTTATCAAAAGTATGCTGATAGTAATGGTATTACTGTAAAAGAAGCAAAGGCAGCACTCAATGATCCTAAGTTATTAAAGACAACTTTAGAAGAATATTATGCTCTTGTAGACAATTATAATGATGATCCTGAAACAAAAGCACTGCTTGATAAAATAGGCTATGCAAGAAGTATAAGCCGAGAGGAATTTTTAAAGCTTCAGCTGAATACTATTTTATCAGACCTGTATTTTAAGTATGATGAATTAACAACAGATACTTTAACAAAATCTTTCGAGGAAACCTACTATAAAGAAATATTTGATTATCAGCAGTTTACTGGTATTGGTTCAAGTTTTCAGCGGATAAGCACTAATCAAATACTTGCAGCAGTAAGTACCAATTGGAGTGGCAAGAACTATTCTGAAAGGATATGGGGTAATCAAAGAGCTTCACTTGCAAGACGAGTTAATAGAATTGTTACCACAGGAATGATTACAGGACGCTCACCTAAAGAAATGAGACAAGACCTTGAAAAGGAAATGAATACAAGTACTTATAATGCTAGAAGGCTTATCCGTACAGAATGTAATTATGTTACTGGACAGGCAAGACTTAAAGCATATAATGAGAATGGTACAAAACAATATCAATTTTTAGCAGTGCTTGACCTTAGAACTTCTGAAGTATGTAAAAGTCTTGATTTAAAGGTCTTTGATGTAAATAAAGCTAAGGTTGGAGTAAATATGAACCCTATGCATCCACATTGTCGTTCCACAACAGTTCCTTATGTTCCTGATGAGGAGTTTGATGAAGATGAAA
>JAYFRK010000577.1:0-29365 GCA_034925975.1 Clostridium sp. | reverse complement strand
ATGGTCCTTCCAGAGCTATTGAGCAGGCAAAAGACTATTATAATTTTGGGTATTATGACAAGGAGAAGAGAGGTAAGAATAAAACCAAAAGGGGTGTTGTAGAGGCAGTTATAATCATATATCCAAAACAAGATAGAATTATAAAGTATGAATATGATGATATGAACGTTTTATTTATACAGGTAGAAGCAGATGATACAATGGATACAACCAAACACTTCGGATATGAAGAGCTGAAAAATGAAATATATACTTATTTTTTATAGTTTTTTGTGTTATTTATAAAATACAAAATAAAAAATACAACAAGCAGAGTTTGGAATAGATTTAGACTAAATTAATTGAGGAAAAACGCTCTGATGTGTCGGACAAACAGCAATCAAAGCGTAACCGTAAAGATGTAAATATCCTATTTGAAAACACTCAGCAAAGATTACGGTCTTACTAAACCGAGGTCTTTGTTGATATACTTATATTATACCAGGTTAGGTATATCTCTTAAGCCCCTAAATACTCTTGGACAATTGCCTATACATTTATTATAATGTAAAAAGTGATTGGAGGTAAGTTGTGAAAGGTAAAAGTTATACAAAGGACCTAGAAAGTAGAATGTTAAGAGAAGCACAGGAAGTAGGAAATGTTTCACTAGTTGCAAGAAGACACGGAGTGCCAAAGTCAACCATATTTACTTGTATAAAAAATTTAAAAGCTAAGAATGAAATTAAGGTTAAGCCAGGAAGAAAGACTTTAATTGGGAGAGAAAAGGAGCTTGAAGGCGAGCTTACAGAAGTAACAAAAGAAAATGATCAGCTAAAAAAGTTATTAGGAGAAAAAGACTTAGAAATAGCAATTCTTAAAGGCTTAATAAAAAAAACAAACAAACCCTCAATTAGAGATAAAGTAGACATATCTAAAAAGTATATAGATCGAGGATATAACACAGTTTTTATACTTAAAGTAGTTAAGCTTGGAAGATTAACATATTACTATAACTTAAGTGTGGAAGGCAACGAAAAGGCAAAACCTAAAGGCGGAAAGCATAGGGGATATAGCTTAGACAAAGAAAATAAAAGATATGTGAGGATCAGATTAAAGAGTTTATTATGGAGTTTATTGATGGTTATGATATTAACTATGGATATAGAAAAATAACCTATCATTTAAGAAATTATTACAACCTTATATAATTAACCATAAGAAGGTTTATAGGCTGGTGTAAAGAGCTTGGCGCACTCAAATGTCAAAGGTTATTAAGCCAAAAATAAAGAGAACTATTGCGGCTAATAGAACTATAACAGGCTCAAATGAACTATGGGAAATGGACATAAAATATGGATATATTAAGAGTGAGTATAAATTCTTTTACATCTTAAACTTAATTGATATCTTCGATAGAAATATCATTGATTATCATATAGGATTACACTGTGAAGCCAAAGATGCTACAGCGCTACTAAAAAAGTGCTTAATACGAAGAAATTTATTTGAGGAAGGGGCTAAAAAGCCTGTAATAAGAACAGATAATGGCTCTTAATTTGTAAGCTATAAATTCAGTGAATGTTGCGAAGAAACTAAAATATAACATGAGAGAATACCAGTAAAAACACCAAATAAGAATGCTCATGTAGAATCATTTCATAGAATACTTGAGGATGAATGTTTGAAAATCGATGAGTTTCAAAATTATGTGGAAGCATAGGAGATAGTAAACGAGTTTATGGAATTTTGTAACAATAGGCGAATACATTCAAGCTTAAAGTTTATGTCACCAAATGAGTTTTACAACCTTTATTTTGGAGAAAGTCTAACTAATATTGAGATAAGGGCGCAAATCTAAGAAAAGTAGAGAATTTATTAGGTCTTGTCCAAAGTAAAGGGGTTAATTCACAACCTCTTTCAACTGAGATTTGAAGAAAACGATCACCGTATAAACCTAAAGACTTTGTTATTAATGAACAGAAGTAGTGATACTATATATAAATTGTTTGGATTCGGTGCTTATTCCACTATATTCATCCATAGATATGAAGATATCTACTATATTAGCATAAGGTAATATATCTGTTTTCTTATTTTTTTATAGAGTATTTCGGAAAACCATTTGTATTTTCTTTTGTAATGAGCTTTATTTATTGAAAATCTGCTTCTAAGTTTTTTTGATCTTCAGCATATTCAAAGCATCCATATACATAATCACCTATACACAATAATATTTTGCTACTTAAAGGAAGTATACATGTTTCTATATATCTCTTTTCATCATTCTCTATAATTTCATCTATATTATTAAAATTATCTAAGTTTATTATCTCTATAACTTCTGTAGATGTTGGAGGTCTTATGCCTTCTTTGTCAAAAACAACATATTTTGTAGCACTTGGGTCATCTTTTTTAGAGATGTAGTTTGAGTTTTCTACTATTTCTGAATCTACTACTACAAGTTTTTTAATCATTTTTCTATATTTGTAGGGGGATTTAGAATAAATACTATTCCTTTGCTAGGGAATTCATTATGCCTGTCTATTATTCTGAGAGTTTGATTTTTTAATTCTTCATAAATTAGGTGTAAGCGGTAAAAGTTAGAATCATCTTTACTACTTATAACTTGTTTTAATGTACCAATTATTTTAATAATAATTATCCAACCTTTATATATATATTTAAGTTTTCATAATTACTGTATCAAACTTTAATCAAGTTGCTTAGGTGATTTTATAATATTTGATGAGTTTCATTATAAGGTATATGAAAAATTTATATATTATATATGTACAAACATCCATTTCCTTGTTTTTCAACATTTTTTAAAATTAGATATTAATAATACTTGCTACTCTCTTTTGTTTTGCAATTTGTTTGTGATTTAGGTGGATATCAATTTTAAAATTACACGTTAACATAAATATGTGAGGCTTTACTTTTTTCAATTAGTATGAAAGCAAATAACATGTGAAGTATAAACGGATAAGCTATTTACATATCTAAGACCAATTGGTAATATAGATTTATTATGATAAATATATGTATAGAAGTATGTTTTATTATAAGTTGATGAAAAAATAGCTGGGGGAGGGTAAAATTAATGTATATTCCTATGATGAAAACACGACAAGAGGAGCTGAGAGTATCAAGAGAATTAAATTACTGTTTTTCAGATGAAATTATTCCTCTTTTTGAAATTCTAAACGAAATATATGAGAAAAAATATGAAATTGATGATAACGGAAATCGATTAATGGAGTTAAAACCAGGAGGAAAGAAAAAAACACCTATTTTAAAAGAGAAAACATCAGATGACATAATAACTTTAGATTTTATTAATGACATTGTAAATAAATCAAAAGTCTTTATTGACTATTTTAGATTCGATATAAATAAATATGGCAAGCAGGTAGATATTAGCAAGGTCACTTTAGCATATACATTAAATAATAATAGTGATGAATATATTAAAAAATTACAAAGTATCTCTAACTATCAAAATATGATTCCAGTTTTATCATTAAAAAAGATATTTATACTTCCTAAAGCTAAGACTATAGAAGTCATAAAACAGCTTCAAAGCTTAAATTTGGCTATTGCCTTTCGTATAGAAGATGGACTTTATGAAATTTATAAAGATATTATTGAAAATAATTTAAGAGAAAGTGATTATTTATTGTATGATATTGGAGAACAAAATTTTTGCTCGAAGATAATGGAACTTGACGAATTACAAGAATGTAATACTAAAGCAAAGAAAATAGTATTAAATTCCCCAAGACATTTAAAAAATGCTAATAAAGATTATGAGGACTGTTGTGTAACAAACTTAATTGATAATGCCGCTGCCAATGAATATGTTGATTATGACCTGGATGGATTTGGGGATTACGGTGGATTAAAAGATCAGTTGCCTGATAAAAATGCTGGAAGTAATGGAAAAGGTGCTGCTTTAGCATTGATGTATAATTATAAGGATAACTCATTCTATTCATTTTGTAACTCAGATACTAATCAGGGACAAAAAGGATATTTAAAAGTTATTAAAGATATTTTAAAATATGAATATATACTAAATCCAGATGGTAATTGTGAAGCATATAGAAAAATAAAATCAATGTTTGCAAAACATAAGAATGGAAGCTGGAGAATATGGAATAATATTGGGCTTACAAGGTATATTCATCAAGCTTACTTAAAAACTAAGGATAAAAAAGAATCTTAAAGATTCTTTTTTATTATTGATATATTATTGTTGGACTAATATTATTTTTAAAAAACCATTGATAATCAATTTCATAAATTTGACTATGATTTTTCTTTAAAAATTCCCATTGTACACTATATCTTTGTTTAATTAACTTCTTAAATGTAGAATTAATATATAAAGGTGTATAACTTTTAATTATAGTATTAATCATAGCTTCTTTATCATCTATATAATCTAAATTGCGAAAAGTAGTTTTCAACTCTTTTTTTGTTAATAATTTGAGCTGGCTAATACAATCCCTATTATTGATGGCCTTAGAGCATTTTTCTTTACTAAATTTATAGTCACCTTTTTGTGAAATGCTATAACTGTAAACCCCGCAGAAAGTAGGGATTATGCTCAATACACTAGACACATTAGATTTTGAACATATAACATATACTTCATCAAAAACTTCAGAATAATCATTTATCTGCTTTTGGAGTCTAGAAAAATTATCTAAGTCTGTTTTAATTTCAAATGCAACACTTTTTCCATTAATTTTACATAAATCAACACGGCTGTTTTCTAAATTAAATTCAAATATTGTTACATGATTTTTAGATTTTAATAAAATATTATTTATAAAATTAGATTTTATTGTTATTTCATTATGATAGTATCTATTAATTATTTCGTTATAAAGAACTCGAATATTTTTGTCAATTGATAAATTTAAATTATATTCAATTGATAATTTTAAGAATTTGTTTGATAATTCATTTGATATTTGCAAAGTATGATAGTTAGAGAATAATTTCTTAGCAAAGTTAAAGTATGTATTATTTTCCCTATCTATATTTTCTGTCATAATTACTACCTCCTTTATATATATTATACCAATATAAATCATACATAAAAAGGAGAAAAAATTTGACCTCTAAGACATAATTTGTTATAATTTAACATTGTTAGGAGGGAGTCAATGATGATATTACATTTTAATTCTTCAAAGGATGAGAAAATTCTATGTAATGAGAGATTGCTTAACAGACATTATAATAAATCACATTCGACACGTATTAAGTCTAGATTGACAGAACTGCAAGATGCAAATAATTTAGGTGAAATCCCTCAAATTCCTCCTCCTAGGCGACATAAATTGTCTGGCGATTATAAAGACTGTTGGGGGATAGATTACTCACCTAACTATAGAATAATTATTGAACCATGTGGTTCATTCGATATTAACGATTTAGCTACGATTACTGAAGTGAAAATTCTAAAGCTAGAAGATTATCATTAACCTAAAGAAAGGAGTGAAAATTATGGGTATTAATTATAGGGTAGCGACAGGAGTTATAGTAAAAGAGTATCTAGAAGAAAAAAATATCACTCAAAAAGAGCTAGCAAAAGTATTAGGGATTAGCGAGCGCCAAGTTTCAGATTTACTAAACGGAAAGAGTGAATTAAGTGAAGATATTGCATTGAATTTAGAAAAAGTACTACCTGAAATTCCTGCTTCTTATTGGTTAAATCTTGAAAGTAAGTATCGAGAATTTTTAGCAAGAGAAAATGATAAAAGTAAATTGGAAAAATGTAATTTAGAAGAAATAGCAAAGAGATTTAGGTTTAGCGAGGTATTTAAAGGGCTACATTGGGATTTATCAAAGCAAGCTAGTGAAATGCTTAAAATATTAAAAATTAGTACATTTGATGCTTTTGACACTGCCTATTCAAAACTACAGGTCGACTTTTTTGAAGATGGTGGTGAAAAAGAGGCGATTGCAATTTGGTTAAAGTTATGCGAAGAAGAAGCTGATTTACAAACTGAAGATGTTGAAGGAATAGATTATTCGCACGATAAATTGCAAGATAAATTACATTTATTTAAAAAGATTGCGTATAATGATAACTTAGACAATACTTTAAAAAGTTGCAGAAAACTATGTAACCAGTTGGGAATTTACTTTGTAGAATTAGAAGCCATTTCGAATAGCAAAGTAAGAGGTGCACTATTAACATATAGCAATCATCCAGCCATTTTTATCAGTCGTAGGTTCAAATCACATGATCACGTTTGGTTTGCAATAACACATGAGTTGGGGCACTTACTTAAACACTATAAGGTTGATGATTTAATAATATCCTTTGAAGAAGAAAAGTCAGATAGCAAAGAAGAAGAAGCTAACGAATTTGCAAGAAACTTTTTTATTCCTAAAGATGACTATGATAAATTTATAGAAAATGGTGACTTTTCTAGTAAGGCTATTGAAATATTTTCAGCTAAAAATAGAATATTACCTGGAATATTAGTTGCTAGGTTACAGCATGATGGGCATATAAATATGTCAAGTATGAATTATAAAAAAAGCAGGTAGCTGAGATATTATAGAAATCAAAATTTTTATTAATATATATTGTTAAATTGAGGTATATATTTAGTGAAGAAATGTATACTGGTTTCTATTTTGTGCTATATAAGTAAGCGGTAAATAACAGCCAATGTGATTAGTTATTTACTGCTTATATTCTTAATAAATATTTATAATGATATTATAATAATTATAAACTTGTACAAACGTCGCAAATATACATTTTCGTTTTGCTGAAAACAATAGGTAAAAATTATCATGATTAAATTTATTAACTACACTAATTTTTAAATTTATTCTGTTTTAATTTAATGACCTACCTTTAGATATATAAGGATATAAATAGAGTATTAGCATAAGTTTTAGCGACTTTCTTTTAGAAGAACAGTTTTGTCCATTGTACACTACAAATAAAGTCCACCTAGAACAAATAAAGTTGACATAAAAATCATGGCAAGATATCAGTTTTTAATACTGAATCTTCCATGATTTTTTATTTAGAGAAAGAAAAATTGAAACAACAAAAAATTATTTTTTCAATGATAGATACATAAAGATGTATAGAATCTGTAGAATTTTGAAAAAACAAGTAAATGCTAAAGTTAAGTAATCATTACTGATAATTATGTTGTTAAGCTATTTATAGGATATATTTTGTGCAAATTTTTTAAAAACCTATAGTTATTAGTTTAGAAATAATACGACATCGTTTCTGGTATACAAATAGATGTCGGAATATTTACATAAAAAATAGTTGCAATATACAACTGTTTTGCATTACAATGAATGTAGAGGTGGTAAAATGGATAACAAAGAAAGTCACTATTTGAGAGAACTAATTAGAGTTCTTGTTAGAAACTTAGGGATATTAGAAGAAAGTGAAGCCACATGTTGTGGAACAACTGTTTCTCAATGTCATGCTATTGTTGAGATAGGTAGAGCAAAAGACATATCGCTAAATGAACTGGCTGAACTATTGACATTAGATAAAAGCACAATGAGTAGAACTATTAACAAATTAGTAGATTCAGGTTTAGCAATTAGAGAGTCACATCCGAAAGATAGAAGATATATCTCAATTAAATTAACAGATGAAGGAATTAAGGTATTTGATAATATTGAAAATAGCATGGAAAAGTATTATGGGGGCATTCTTTCTTCTATACCAAAAGAAAAGAGAGAGCAAGTACTAGAGAGTTTACAGTTAATAATTGAAGCTGCAAAGCAAAATAAGTGTTGCTAATGAAAGGGGTATAAGGAATGGGTAAGAATATAAAAGGTAAAGTAAAATCTTATTATGGTGGAATTGCGAAGAAAGTAAGTAATAATTCAAAGGCATCTTGTGGGTGTGGAACTGCTTGTTGCGGTGATGTTACTAATAATTCAAATATTTACACAAAGGAGTACTTGGAAGGTTTACCAGAGGATGCTGTAAATGCTTCTTTAGGCTGTGCTAACCCAGTAGCTTTGGCGGCATTTAAGAAAGGAGAAACAGTTTTAGATTTAGGGAGCGGTGGAGGAATAGATGCTTTTATATCTGCTAAGTATGTGGGTGAAGAAGGAAAAGTTTATGGACTTGATATGACGAATGAAATGTTGGAACTGGCAAATAAAAATAAGAAAAAAATGGGAGCAAACAATGTAGAATTTATAAAAGGTTATATTGAGGATATTCCTCTTGAAAATGAAACTATTGATGTTATTACTTCAAACTGTGTAATAAATTTATGTGAAGATAAAGAAGTTGCTTTAAAGGAAGCCTATAGAGTTTTAAAGAAAGGCGGCAGAATTGCTATAGCAGATATTGTTCAATTAAAAAAAGTTCCCAAAGATATTAAGCAAAGTGCTGAAATGTGGGTAGGATGCATTGCAGGCGCATTATATATAGATGTATATATAGATATACTTAAAAAGGTCGGCTTTAAGGAAGTTGACATCACGCCAGTAAATATATATACTAAAGAAATTATTGAAGATATAGCAAAACAAAAAAACTTAGGTGATGTATATAGTAAAATAGATGCCAATTTGCTTGATGGTGCTTATGCAGGTGCCCATGTTAAAGCATATAAGTAGGTGATATATATGAATTATAAAGTAAGAAAAGCAAAAATTGAAGACATTTCATATATAACAAGTATTTATAATCAAGGTATTGAGGATAGAGTTGCTACTCTAGAAACTAGATCAAGAAATAATACTGAAATGCTTGAAATGTAACTGTTATGGAGAAACTTATATAAAAATTAATGAAGATACAAATTAGTATGAGTATAAAGAATACTAATTTGTATCTTCATTTTTATGTTAAGGTTATGGTGATTTTTTAAAAGATAGATTGTTTAAAAAATTATTGTTATATAACATTATTAAAATCAGCATGTTAAAATATTGTAAGCGTAAAGGTATAAAAATATGTTGAGAAGTAAGATAAAGTTGTTGACAAAAAAGCAAACAAAGCATAGTATATGAGTATAACCGAATATAATCATACAAAGGAGTGAAAAGATGGAATTCGTAGAGATATTTAAAGCACTAGGAGATGAAAATAGAATAAGAATACTTAACATATTAAAAGAAGGAGAACTCTGTGTATGCGAGATAGAAAGCATACTTGGAATTACTCAATCTAATGCATCAAGGCATTTAAACAAACTAAAAAGTTTGAAAATGATTAGCGGAGAGAAAAAGGCTCAGTGGGTATATTATGCTATACACAGAGAATTTATAATTGAGAATGAGCTGCTTTATTCTTACTTGAGAAATAAGTTTGATGAGAGTGATTTATGTGCTGGAGATATAGAAAAGCTAAAAAAGTACAAGAGTAGTTCATTTACTTGTGAAGAATTAAGGGAAGATAAAGAAAAAGTAATAAAATATTTGGAGGGGAATCATGAGTGCAAAGAATAAAGAAAATAAAGGTATAGGTTTTTTCGAAAGATATTTAACTTTATGGGTAGCTATATGTATAGTACTTGGTGTTGTTATTGGACAGGTGCTGCCAGTTATTCCTGAAACTTTAAATAAGTTTGAGTACGCTAAGGTTTCAATACCAGTTGCTATACTTATATGGCTAATGATTTATCCAATGATGCTTAAAATAGATTTTTCTAGTATTGTAAAGGCCGCTAAGAAGCCAAAAGGACTTACAGTTACTTGTGTAACAAACTGGCTTATAAAACCTTTTACCATGTATTTAATAGCGGGATTTTTCTTAAATATAGTATTTAAGCAGTGGATATCTCCAGATTTAGCTAAAGATTATCTTGCTGGGGCAGTACTTTTAGGAGCAGCACCATGTACAGCTATGGTATTTGTATGGAGTCATTTAACTAAAGGTGATCCAGCATATACTGTAGTTCAAGTTGCAGTTAATGATTTAATATTATTGGTAGCCTTTACTCCAATAGTGGCATTTTTACTTGGAGTTACTGATGTAAGCGTTCCATATGATACTTTATTCTTATCGGTAATATTATTTGTGGTTATTCCTCTTGTAGGAGGATATTTATCAAGAAAGTATGTAGTAAAACATAAAGGAATGGAGTATTTTGAAAATGTATTTTTAAAGAAATTCGATAATGTAACAATAGGCGGACTTCTTTTAACCTTAATAATTATATTCTCTTTCCAAGGAGAAACTATATTAAATAATCCTCTACACATTGTTTTAATAGCAGTTCCACTTACAATACAAACTTTCTTAATTTTCTTCTTTTCCTATGGATGGGCAAAGCTTTGGAAATTACCACATAATATAGCAGCACCAGCAGGCATGATTGGAGCAAGTAACTTCTTTGAACTAGCAGTAGCAGTTGCAATATCTTTATTTGGATTAGATTCAGGAGCAGCTCTTGCAACTGTAGTCGGAGTTTTAACTGAAGTACCAGTTATGCTTACACTTGTTAAAATAGCTAACAATACAATAGATTGGTTCCCTAAAATAGAAAACCAATAATTATATAAACACTTAGGAGGATAAATTATGAAACTAAAGGTAGCTTTTATATGCGTTCACAATTCATGTAGATCACAAATGGCAGAAGCGTTAGGAAAATTATTTGCATCGGATGCATTTGAATCTTATTCAGCTGGAACAGAAACAAAGCCACAAATAAATCAAGATGCTGTAAGAATAATAAAAAACTTATACAATGTGAATATGAATGAAACTCAAAGTTCTAAATTACTTCAAGATATACCAAAGGTTGATATTGTTATAAAAATGGGATGCAATGTTGTATGTCCATATTTACCTTCAAAACATGTGGAAGATTGGGGATTAGATGACCCAACTGGTAAAAGTGATGAAGAATTTATAAAAATAGCTAAAACCATTGAAGAAAAAATTAGAGATTTAGCAAAAAGAATTGAAAATAAGAAAATTAATTTATAATATAAAACTAAAAAACATAATCTAAGGTAGTTATATCTAACCTTCAAATTATTTTTTTTATTTTCAAGAAAAATATAGTAAATTATTGACAAGGTTATAACAGAGGAATATAATACTTATATACCCATATGAGTATATAAGTATTATCAATTCAAACTAAAGGATGTGAAGATGTGGATAAACTTGTGAATTTATTTAAGGTAATGTCAGATGAAACCCGTTTGCGAATCTTAGTTTTACTCTATAATAAAGAACTGTGTGTATGCCAAATACAAGGAATATTAGAAGAATCCCAACCAAAGATATCTAAGCATTTAGCAAAATTGAGAGATATGGGATTTGTAAAGGATGAAAGAAGAGAGCAATTTATATACTATTATTTGGATTATGAAAATAAACTTCTTAAAGGAGTATTAGAAAATATATTCAATGATATAGAGGAGTATCCTATTATACAAAAAGATTTAGGAAGATTAGATAAAGCAGATGGATATATTGCAACGTGTAAGAAACAGTAGGGATATGAAGTGGTTTTTAAGTGGACAAATTAATGTAATTTTATATACGAAATATTATTTTGGTAGGTGAGGGGTAATGAATATAGTAACACAAATATTTGGGTTTCTTAATGATCAATTATTGAAAATGACTTGGCTATCTGAGCTTGTACGTTTATTTGTAGAAAAGGTATTTGGACTTTCTGTTAAAGAAAGATTAGGAGGAAGTATACAATTCTTTATTTACGATGTTATAAAAATATTTATATTATTATCAGTGCTTATTTTTATAATATCTTATATTCAGAGTTACTTTCCACCAGAAAGAACTAAGAAGATACTTGGAAATATAAAAGGAATTAAGGGAAATATATTAGGAGCACTCCTGGGAACTATTACACCTTTTTGCAGCTGTTCAAGTATTCCTATTTTTATAGGTTTCACTTCGGCAGGGCTTCCACTAGGAATAACTTTTTCATTTTTAATTTCTTCACCAATGGTAGATTTAGCATCATTATTGATTTTAATGTCATTTTTCGGAGCTAAAATTGCTATAGCTTATGTTGTTGTAGGCTTGATATTAGCGGTTGTAGGCGGCACTCTTATTGAAAAGTTAGGACTTGAGAAATACGTAGAGGGTTATGTTCATGAGATAGAAAATGTTGATGCTGAAGTTATAGAGCTAACTAGAGAGGAGAGAATATCCTACTCAAAGGATCAAGTTAAAAGTATCATTAATAAAGTGTGGTTGTATGTATTGATTGGCGTTGGCATTGGAGCTGCAATTCATAACTGGATTCCTCAATCTGTAATAGAAAATATAATTGGAAAGGATAATCCTTTTGCAGTATTACTTGCAACTATAGTAGGTATTCCTATGTATGCTGATATATTTGGAACCTTGCCAATAGCTGAAGCTTTATTTGGTAAAGGAGTAGGAATTGGTACAGTATTATCCTTTATGATGGCTGTAACAGCATTATCACTTCCATCTATGATTATGTTAAGTAAAGTAGTTAAGCCTAAATTATTAGGAGCTTTTGTAGCTATAGTTTCTATAGGAATAATTATTATAGGGTACTTATTTAATGCAATTTCATATATTTTTATGTAAATCTATTCTTAGTTATAGCTATTTAATGATTATAATATATTAATTTTAACTTTAAATTGGGAGATTAGATATGTCAAAAGTTATGCCCAGCAGGAGTTATTGAATATGTTGGAGATACTGGAACTAATTCTGGGAACTGTAATTGTGGCTGTAGTTGTTCTTAGTTATTAAAGCTGGAGATTAGAGAATAGCGATTAATTAAATTATAACATTATAAAAAATAATGCTAATAAATAAATATAAATTAAAGATAGGAGAGGAAATATCATGATAGTTAAAGTTTTAGGAACAGGATGTAAAAATTGCAAAAACTTAGAGGCTAATGCAAAGGAAGCTATAAAGGAATTAGGTCTTGATGCAACAGTAGAAAAGGTAGAGGACATGAAAGGCATTATGTCCTATGGAGTAATGAGAACTCCTGCACTTGTAGTAGATGAAAAAGTAAAGGCTATGGGCAGAGTTTTAAAGGTTGAAGAAATAAAAGAAATATTACAAGGTTAAAATTAAATTAAAGTAGGAGGATAACTTCCTACTTTTTTTTAGTAGGGCTTAGTGTATTTGTCAGCTTTATTATATAGAAGAACCTGGGTATACAGAGTTTTTACGCATTTAACAAAATACAGTAAGCATAGTAGTATAAGTTATCTTGTTTACATAAAATACACAAAGTAAGACAAATAAAGTTCACCTAAAAATCATGGAATTATATCAGTTTTTCAGACTGAATCATCCATGATTTTTTTATTTGTAAATAGAAAAATGAAAAATTATAGATATGGAAATTACAAGAATTATTTTGCCTGAGATATTTTTTAGTAAATTTATTGAAAAATATACTTTTTATAAATTTTTATGGAAAGCAAGCTTGACATTAGATGGAGTTGGTAGTATATTGGTAATGTAAAGTAAACTTTACATAAAATAATAAAAGGAGTGCACTTACTTGTGAAAAATAGATTAGAAGAAATTCGTAAGCAGAGAGGTATTAAACAGGAAGAACTTGCTTCTGCGTTGGAAGTTTCAAGGCAGACAATTGGTTCATTGGAGAACGGGCGTTACAATCCGTCTATTATTTTAGCTTTTAAGATTGCTAGATATTTTGGTATGACAATTGAAGAAATTTTTATTTATGAGGAGGAATAGAAATGAAAAGTAATAATCAGAAAAAAACAGATTCTATATTAGTGGGAGCAATAGTGTGGGCAATACTATTTTTAGGTATGGGACTTTATAAGTTAATTATTAAAAAGAATTTTGATGTGTTGGATTTCTCATTAGGCGGTTTATCTCTTGCATTCTTAATTTATTTATTAAAAAAGACAAAAGCAAATTTAAACGAGAGGCATGAAGATGAGAGAAAGAAATATATAAGTGAAAAATCTTCAAGTATCAGTTATGAAGTTCATTTTTTAGTCATTACAGTATTGTCTTTTTTAGTATTAAAGGGAAAAATTATAATAAGTTCTAGTAGTACAATTTTAATTGTATTAGGAAGTGCTTTAATAATAAAATCTATATCTTATTTGATTTGTAGGTATAAATATTAAGCTAAGCAGTATTAAATAATTGCTAAGAGATGATTTAAGCTAAAATACGAATTAAAGAAACTATTGACTTAAAAGTGGGAAATTATTTTAAAAATTAGGGCATCATAAACATAGAAGAATTACAAATAATTAATGTAAACAGGAGTGTATGATATGCCCGAAATTAAGGAATTAATTAAAGATATAAATAAATTAAGAGAAAACTTAGAAAGTCTAATAATTGAAAAAGGAGAAGATTTACTTGATCCTGATGTTCTTGCTGCAAGCAGAATTTTAAATGTAGCAATAACTGAATATAACAAAATAGTAGAAGGAAAAATAAGAAAAAAATAACTAATGTAAGACTATGTTTCGATTTTAAAAACCTAGTCTTATTTTTATTAAGAATTAGACTGAATACTACAAATATCTAACAAACTAGTATATATAACAAAAATTTATATGGTTTATATAAAAATATAATCCTGTAATAGAAAATTTATACAAAATATGATAATATAATATTGGAATTACAGGAAAGGTGGCAGATCTATGGAAGGTAGAATAGAAAGTACAAAAAAAGTAGAAATAAATATGCGTTTTTCAGAATTTGAAATGCCGCCAATGCAAGATGTGTTAATAGTAGGTAAAAGAGCACCAATTGGACCAGAGGCAGCAAGAAGAATGGTAGACATACTTTCTCCAGAACAGTATAAGATAATTAGAATTGAACATGAATACATAGAGGCAGTGGTAGTAAGACGATCTTTATTAAACATGCTTGATGAAGATAAACTTATTTCAATGATAATAGAAGAAGGAGGATGTATTGCTAACGAGTCTATGATTATAAGAGCACAGATAAATATAACCCTTCATGTTAGCAAATCTATTGACTTATGATAAATAAAGTTTTAGATATAATGGATAAAAATTTTATGAAGATCAACATCTTGAATGGAGTAAGGAAAATTCAGGATACTTTTTATAAAGAAAATATAGAATGTTTTGCAGTATATGAAGAAGAGAAATTAGTTGGTGTGGTTACAAAGAAAGAATTAGTTTATGCTCATCCAAATAGAATAGTTATAGATGTTATGTCTAAAAAATATAAATGTGTAGATAGTAATACATATGTATGGGAGATTAGAGAAATATTTAATTCAAATAGAGATGTTGATATTATATTTGTGGAAAATAAAAATGATGCCATAGGGTTTGTAACAAGGATAAGATTAAACATTGAATTAGGAAAACATATTGATTTACTTACAGGATTGTATAAGAGCGATTACATATTGTACAATGCATATAATTCTATAAAAAGTGGACAAAACACAACTATAATTTTTATAGATTTAAATAATTTTGGATATATAGATAAAAAGTATGGTCATATAAATGGAGATGAAGTGCTGAAGAGTGTAGCACAGGTACTAAGAGAAAGTGTTAATTCAGACTGCTATTTATGTAGATACGGGGGAGATGAGTTTGCAATATTAACTCAATGTTGTATAGAAGATAGCAAAGCAATTGCAGAGAAAATAATAAATACTATAGATACATTTAAGTTTCCAAATGACATACCTGTTTCAGCAGCAATAGGAATTTCAGGATGTAAAGTAGGCAATAAAAAAGTAGAAAATATAGATGGATTAATAAATAGCTTAGTAAATATCGCTAGTTTATCATCTACAAAAGCAAAAAAGAATAATAATTCAATTATTATTGAAAATGTTGATATTGATGAAATTGCATAAAAGAAATCTACATAGAAGGTTGAGAAGGGCTTTATAAGTTCTTTCTCAACCTTTTTAGTTAGTGAACATATAATCTATTAGAATTTTAATTTTGTTTATTTTTTATAAGAATATTCATGTCTTTAATGGTAATACTTTTTGAATCATATTCTAATAAGCCTTCTTTTCTCATTTTGTTTAGTTCTCTAGATAGAGAAGGCCTTTGTATACCAAGCCTTTCAGAGAGTTCTTTCTTTGACATAGTGAGATTAACTATAGTGCTTTTTTGAATATGGTACTCATATGCTAAAAAATCAATAATGCAGTCTCTGATTGTTTTTAAGGTAATTGAGTTTATTTTGTCTGTTAAGGTTATAGTTTTATCTGAAATTACGGATATTAAGCCAATTAAAAAGTCTGAATTGATTTGACAAAGCTCAAGTACTAATCCTTTATTTATGTGTAGTATAGTGGCATCAAACTTAGCTATGACTGTCATAGGATAACAATTTTTACTTGAGAATATAAGATTTGCCCCTAAAATGTCACTAGATGCAAAAGTTGAAATGGTTAATATATTGCCATGTTCATCTATCTTTTGTACTGATACTTCCCCTGTTAAAATGACGTCCATAGTCCTGCATATCTCATTTTGAAAATGAATTACTTCTCCTTTTTGATATTTTTTAATGCTATATTTATTTATTTTAAGCAACTGCATAAGTTCCTCTTTTGTGAAAGACATAAATAGATTAATGTTAGTTATTGCATCTATATAGTTTTTAATATTCAATACAAATCACCTCAAATTAGTAACCTAAGTTACTGTGTGTTGTTACATTAAGAAGTATAATATAAAAAAATACAAAATGGAAGGGGAAGGGTTATGTTAGAAAAAAATTATAAGTTTACTGTTTCAGACACAAAAAATATTGAGAGGATTATTGATGATGATAATGTAAATATAAACCATATGATATTGACAACCGGTACAGGGCTTCCAGAACATTATTCAAATTCTAATGTGTATATGATTATTGTAAGAGGGACAATTACACTAAAGTTATGTGAGCAGGAACCACAGAAATATGTGGCAGGACAAATTATTAGAATACCATATAACGTAAAAATGAATGTAAATAATTTTGATGAAGAAGTACTTGAGTTTTTTGTAGTTAAATCTCCTAGTCCAAGGCATTATGGAGATAAGCAATAGTGGACATATTAACATTATTTCTCTGGATTATAACAGGAATTGCCTTGACTATTTCAATAATAAAGGATAAACATAAAACCATAAATTCTATGAAAATGGGAAAAGGGATGATGAAAAATGTAATAGGAGAGATAATAGGAGTATTATTTTTAATAGGGTTAATATTAACTTTTATACCACCCGAAACCATTAAAGAAATAGCAGGTAAATCTAATACTTTGATATCCACAATTGTTTCTGCTTGTGTAGGAAGTATTACATTAATACCAGCCTTTGTAGCCTTTCCGTTAGTTGGATCTCTTGTAGACGCAGGCATAAGTATTATTCCAGCAGTTGCTTTTTTGACCACTTTAACCATGGTGGGAATTGTGACATTTCCTCTTGAAAAAGAGGAATTTGGGACAAAGTTTGCATTAACAAGAAATCTTTTAAGTTTTGGGTTTGCTATAATTATTTCACTGTTAATGGGGGTAGTGGTATGAGTATTGTTAAAGCCTTTAAAAAGAATAAACTATTATTAGTAGTAATAATAACATACATTGTCTTATTAGTAGTAATGCCACAAAGAGCAATAGAATCAGGTAGAAATAGTATGTACTATGTAATAGAGATGATTCAAATTATGCCTGTTATATTTATTTTAACTTCTTTAATAGAAGCCTGGATTCCAAGAGAAACTATTATCAAAGGATTTGGAGAAAACTCAGGATTTAAAGGAGCAATTCTATCTTTTATTCTTGGTAGCTTTTCAGCTGGACCTATATATGCAGCTTTTCCTGTTTGTAAGACTCTATTTAAAAAAGGAGCAAGTATTTCTAATATTGTTATTATATTAAGTACCTGGGCAGTTATTAAAATACCAATGCTAGCAAATGAAGCAAAATTTCTAGGTCTTAAGTTTATGATGGTTAGATGGATCTTAACTGCAACTTCTATATTTATAATAGCATATAGTATGTCTGTATTAATTAAAAAGGATAGTATTCCAATTGATAATGAAGAGATTAAAGAAGTAAGAGATATATTAGATATTAAACATCAGTATTGTATTGGATGCGGAATATGCACACAACTGCTTCCAGATAATTTTGTATTAATTGATGGAAAAGCAAAAGTTAAACAAAATCAAATTTCATTAAATGGAAAAGAGAATATAAATGAAATAATTGAAAGATGTCCTGCAAAAGCAATTTCTTTTAAATAGGAAAGTATCTAAGAATAAATATAAATCAAATTAAAAATCAGTATTTTTAATCAAAAAATGATTGAGAATAACTGATTTTTTATATTTTGAAGCTTGACAAGAATAATTAAGTAATATATTATTTAATTAAGTAAGTACTTAAGTATTTAAAGGAGTAAGTCATGAAGAATATAGTACAAATATTTAAAGCACTAGGGGATGAGACAAGACTAAAGATATTAATTATACTTTCAAGAAGAAGAATATGTGCAAAAGGAATTTCAAAGCATTTGGATATTTCAGAAGCAGCAGTGTCGCAACATTTAAAGGTGTTAAAAGAAGCGGGAAGTGTTAAAGGAGAAAAGATTGGATACTATGTCCACTATGATTTGCAGGAGGAAGGCTTATCAAAAATAAGTGATTTTATCTATGACATTAAGAGTCAGAATGCTTCTGAAGATTGCATTTTTAATATAAGTATACCAAAAGATTGTAAGGCGGTATGTAAAATGAATAAAAATAAATGCTGCCAAAAATATAGTAAATAAAAGGAGAAAAGATATGAAAGTATGTATTCCAGTTAAAGAAAATAAAGGTGTAGAAAGTATTCCATATAATCATTTTGGATCAGCTCCATATTTTATAATTTATGATACAGAAAGTAAAGAAATTAAAACAATTGAAAATGGTGATTTAAATCACGCTCATGGGATGTGTCAGCCTCTAAAGGCTTTATCAGGAGAAAAAGTTGATGTAGTTTTAGTTGGAGGTATTGGCGCTGGAGCAATTAATAAGTTGAAAAGTCAAAGTATAAAGGTTTGTAGAGTTGTAGAGGGAACAATTGAAGAAAACATTGAATTGTTAAAAGAAGATAAATTGGTGGAGTTTTCTATTAATAATATCTGTAGTAATCATGATTGTCACCATTAAAATAAACAAATAATTATATATGAAAAGAATTAAAAAATATTAAATAAACATGACAGGATTATGTCATGTTTATTTTTATTATCTATAAGGTATGTAAAAAAATTACATAAACATTAATATGTATACTAAAATACGAAAATTTTAAAAAATTGAAGGAAATGTATTTTTGTTGTCGAATTTAATATTTATTAGGTAATAATTAAAATCTATTATAAAAATTGTATATAGAAATAGGTAAACTAAAGCATTCTATCTAAAAATTATAGTCTAATTAATCTGTTTTACTAAAGCATATTAGCAATTAGAGTAATGAGAAGAATTCTATCTTACAATGTAAAGGCGGAAGGAGAATAATTAATTGGAGGAAGCTAAATTAATCTATGAAAATGTTATGAAGAAAGATGATTTTAGTATATTAAGTATATTAATTTTTATTATGTCAATACCAATACTGATTGTTGTAAGTAATAAAAACATATTATTATTTCATTTTATGGTTGAATGTATAATCATTTTTCTATGCTTTAGTATAACAATGCTTATAATTAACACTCAAGAAATTTCTGATGATAGATGGTTTAAGTTTTTAGGTTTAGCCTTTGGCTTTATTTGTATTTTTGAGTTGATTCATGCAACTTTATATAAGGGTATGAATATAGTAGGCGGCGATACAATTGATCAATCTATTCAATTGGCGTTATGTGAAAGTTATATAAGAAGCTTAGTTATATTTATCTTTTTAAAAGGCTTTTTCAAGAAAATTAAAAGCTCAGTAATATTTTATATAGTATCTATAGTTAATATAGTAGTATTATTAATGATACTACTCTGGAAAACATTTCCTGAATGCTATATACAAGGAAGTGAACCTACTTTATTTAAGCGAGTAAGTGAATATGTCATCTGCATCATTTTAATAGCAAGTATGACAGTTCTAATATCAATAAAAGAAAAGTTTAGTAAAGATCTAAGAATATATATAGGTATAGCTGTGCTATTTTCATTAATATCAGAGGTGGCTTTTACCTTTGGTACAGATGCATATAACTTATCTGGTGTAGTTGCTCATGTATTTAAATTAATGTCACTATATATTATTTATAAAATCATATTAACAAATACTCTAAAAAGGCCTTTAAAAACGCTTAACGCAAAACTTTTAAATGGATATGAAGAGTTAGAAGAAATAAATAAAGAATTAAATAGTCAAAATTCTGAGCTTATAAAGGCAAGATCTGAATTGATAAGGAGAAAAAAAAGATATAAAAATCTTATTAGGAGTTTACCTATTGCCATTATATTAAGGAATGAAAAATCTATTTTATTTGCCAATAATACAGCAATAAATTTACTAGGAGCAAAAAATGAAAAGGATATAGTTGGTATGGATATATTTGATATTGTGCATCCAGAATATATAGATATTGTAAAGAAGGAAATAGAAAATACACAAAAAGGTATACATTTGGATAACTCAGAAGAAAAAATACTTGGTTTAGATGGCAGAAGTATTGATGTAGAAATTTCATCACTTCCTATAAGATGTGATAATGAAGAATTAGTTATGGTAGTATTTAGGGATATTACTTCTAAAAAGCTTTCTGAAGCAATGGAAAAAGAATTAATAGAAACAAGGCAAAATGAAAAATTAAGAACAGAGTTTTTTGCTAACTTATCTCATGAATTTAGAACACCTATAAATGTTATATATAGTTCATGTCAGTTAATGGATATATATATAAAACAGGGATCGGTAATAGATACTGAAAAATATAATACAATTATTAAACAAAACTGCTATAGAATATTAAGATTAATCAATAATTTAATTGATACTACAAAAATTGATGATGGCTTCTATAAAATTAATCTTCGATATTGCAATGTTGTTAGTGTAATTGAAGATGTTGTAATGTCTATTTCGGCATATATAGAAAATAAAGGCATAGAACTAATTTTTGATACTGAAGTAGAAGAAAAGTATACTCTTTGTGATTCGGATATTCTTGAGAGAATAATATTGAACTTAATATCTAATGCTATAAAGTATGGAAGAGAAGAGGAAGGAAAAATAGAGGTAAATATATATGATTTAGGAACTTCTATTAATATTTCAGTTAAGGATAATGGAGGAGGAATACCAGCATATAAGCAAAAGTTTATATTTGAAAGATTTGCTAGGGTAGATAAATCTTTGAATAGACTACAAGAAGGTAATGGCATAGGACTATATATTGTAAAGTCTCTAATAGAGATGCATAATGGAACAATATCAGTAAAAAGTAAAGAAGGGGAAGGAGCAGAGTTTACTGTTAATCTTCCTATGAATGTTCCTCAAAATGAAACTATGGATGAGGTTTGTTTAGATCAATCTATAGATTTAAATAGAATAATTGAAAAAGTAAAGATTGAATTTTCTGATATATATTAATTTGATTAAATATTTCTATCTAGGAGGCAAAATATAAAATGTGCAATCGTATAATGAAGTTAAATATTGCCATGCTGCTGAGCTTACTACTTGTATTTATATTTTCATATTCTAATGCTTATGGGGAAACTGACTCAAAACTTTGGGAGCTTCAAACAATCAGTGAACCTATGAAAGAATGGTCAATTAAATTCAATTATGAATTGGATGACTCTGTAGTAGATGAAAACAATACATATGTAACAGATGCAGGTGGAAATAAAGTTAATACGAGTTTTTCTTTAGAAAATAATAATAATATCATTGTAATAAAGCCAAATCAAGAATATAAAAAGGGAGCGTATTATTATCTGCATATAGATGACGGTATTAAAACTAAAAATGGTAAAATGCTAAAAAAGAAAATTAAAATGCCTTTTATATTTAAAGAGGCATCTTTGACAATAGATGAAAATGATACATCCAAGTTTAATGATCAAGTGAAAGAATATATATTTAAAGATATAAAAAGTTTAGCCAGTAAGGATTCAAAAAATTGGAGAATAAGTAATTTAAAATATGAAGATGGAACAAAAGGAGAACTTCTAGAAAACTTTGGACGCAATCTTTCTCCTCTGGAAATTCCTATAACTCTTAATGGAAATTTTAAAGTATATATAGGCTATGCTTCTGGGACAAACTCTATTGGCATAAAAAAATCTTCTAACGATGAATATATAAGCATAACAAACGATGCACATTATGATTCTAAGAGTAATTATGGAGATCAGTATATTTATGAAAAATTTGCTTTCCTAGATAATTTTAATAATGAAAGTTTGACAATAAAAAATGATTACCAGAACCCTACAAGAATTGCCTATTTTAGATTTGTTAAGGCCACAGCTGAGGAAATAAAACTATATAATACCCCAGATGAAGGTGAAAAAGGGAAAAGAGTTATATATGATAATGATGGATATTCTAGTTTTTGTGACGGGATTTTTCATGATTCTAAGTCATTAGACTATATGCTAGTAGGTCCATTAGCTAAAAAAAATGTAGGAGTCTTAAATTGGTGTTTAGGAACAACTGGATCACTAAATTATAATAGCAAATATGCAGGTAAAGCATTTGCTTCATTTGATAAATATAATTCTCAGCTTAGAGATATAGATAAAAGAGCCAAGGAACAAGTACTAAATATACTAAGTGAAGGAAAATCTCCTTTAGAATTTTTAGCAGAGTTCGGAGAGGGAGATGGACTAGATGTATATGCATCTTTACGTATGAACACTTTTTACCCGGAGGATAAGTATGGATATTTAAATGGAAGTATCTATAGCAGCTATAAAGATGTGAAGCAGAAAGATGAATATGGATTAAGTTATTTATATCCAAAGACTAGAGATTATATATTAAATGTATTAAAAGAAGCCTCCTCCTTTAAATATGTAGATGGAGTTACTTTAGATTTTTGTAGATACCCTGTAGTAATGACTTCAGAAGCCAATCAAGCTACCAAAGTAAAAATTATGACTGACTTTATGAGAAAAGTGAGAAGAGAGATTCCAAACAAGAAAATAGTTGCAAGAATACCTTATAATAATTATATTTCTTATGGGTATGATATTAAAACATGGATAAAAGAAGGATTGGTAGATATTATTGTCCCTTCAAATATAACTGTAGATGATTTTTTTGATATTAAGCCTTTTGTAAATATGGTTAAGGGATCTAAGGTAAAACTTTATATAGGAATCTGTGCAGATGTGAAAGGGCATGATCTAACAAAAGAAGAAGAAGAACTTATTAAGGCTGGTTTATACGTTCATAATAAGAGCTATCTTACTTTGCATGAATATATGGTAAGAGCAGCAGAAGTGTATAAGGCTGGAGGAGATGGAATTTTCTTATTTAATACTTCCTATAAAATATATATAAACAATAATACTCCAGAGGAAACCAAATTTTTAGGAGATAAGGTAGCTATGACTAAGTGGTATACATTCCACTACAATCTAAAGCCTATAATTAAAAAAGTTTTTATAAGAGAAGTGTAAAAATTAAATTTTGTTAAATAGACATAGTAAAAGATAAATAGAGAGCTCTCATGTTTATGTATTGGACATGGGAGCTTTCTATTTTATACAGTTTTTTACTTGATAATCGGAATCATAAGTTTTAGGTTATCATTACTATAATATATTAACTATCGTTATCAACTGATAAAGATTAACAGCAGCGAATAAAGCGTTGACACTTTGAAAATAAAGAAGTATATTTATAATTAATATTTTTTCAATTGATAACAAAAAAGAAATATGAGCATATAATATAGCAATGTAACAATATGAAGATGGGTATTAAAAAGAGTGAAAAGAGGTATGAAAATGGAAAATGAGCAAGTTGTTGGATTGACCTTTGAACAAGTAAAAGAATTACAAAAAGAATATGGATTAAATGAGTTTGTAAAAAATGAAAAAGTCAATCCACTAAAGAAATTTTTAGGTGTATTTAAAGAACCTATGTTTCTGCTTTTGCTGGGAACAGCACTTTTATATTTTATACTTGGAGAAGCACAGGAAGCATCCATTATGTTAGTATTTGTTGTATTTGTAGCTTCAATAACTTTTATTCAAGAATGGAAGACGGAGAAAACTTTAGATGCCTTAAAAGAGTTAACATCACCTCAGGTTACTGTCCTTAGGAATGGTGAAAGGTTGGAAATTAAAAGCTCGGAGCTTGTTCCAGGAGATATTATATATTTGGCTGAAGGAGAGAGAATTCCAGCGGATTGTGAAGTGCTTGAGGCTTCAAATTTTTCAGTTGATGAATCTGTATTAACTGGTGAATCTGAGCCTGTTTTTAAAATTCCAACAGATAAACTTGATTTAGAGAGTGAAGGTAGTGGACGAGATGACTATTGGAAGGAGAATATTGCTTATGCAGGAACCTTATCTATTTTCGGATCATGTACTGCTAAAGTAAAACATACAGGATTTAACACAGAGTATGGTAAAGTAAGTAAAGCAGTAAGTGAAGCTAAAGAAGAGTTAACGCCTCTGCAAAAGAAAACCCAATCACTAGTTAAAACACTAGCAATAGTTGGATTTTTTCTATGTTTAATAGTAATAATTCTATCTTATTCTTATAATCATAACCTAATTCAAAGTATTCTTTCAGGAATAACTTTGGCTATGGCTATAATACCAGAAGAGTTCCCAGTAGTGCTTACAGTGTTTTTATCTCTTGGGGCTTTTAGGCTTGCAAAGAAGAACACATTAATGCGTAAAATTTCAGCTGTAGAAACATTAGGCTCTGCTACTATCTTAGCTGTGGATAAAACAGGTACTATAACAAAAAATGAGATGGAAGTTAAAAGTGTATATGATAATAATAAATTGTTAAACGCAAATGATTTTGATAATAAAAATTTAAGCAGTCTAATGATTTTATCTTGTGAAAAAGAAGTTTACGATCCTATGGAGAAGGCAATTATACAAATCGGAATAAAAAATATAGAAAATATAGAAGAACTTCATAATATAGAAATTGCAAAGAAAATTCCATTTAACTCAAAAACTAAGAGGATGGCTAATATATATAAGCTGGATGACAATCATTATGTTGCAGCTAAAGGATCACCAGAAACTATCATACCATTATGTGATTTAGGTGAAAATGAAATTAAAACTTTAAACAATATTATAGATGAAATGGCAAATAGAGGACTTAGAGTACTAGCCTTTGCAGATTCATTTTCTGAAATAGTTAATGAAAATATAGAAAGCTATAAAATGAAATTCAGAGGATTAGTAGGATTGCAAGATCCCCCTAAAGATGGTGTGAAGGAAGCAATACAGGTATGTAAAAAGGCTGGTATTAGAGTTATTATGATAACTGGAGATTATAGCAAAACAGCTGCTGCCATAGGAAGTGAAATTGGATTAAAATTTAAAGATTGTACTATTACTGGTGAAGATATAGATAAAATGTCAGATGAAGAACTTTGTGAAGCAGTAAAACATTGTGACATTTTCTCTCGTGTTATACCAGAGCATAAAATGAAAATAGTAAAAGCTTTAAAGGCAAACGGAGAAGTAGTTGCAATGACCGGAGATGGTGTAAATGATGCACCAGCTCTTAAGAGTGCTGACATTGGAGTAGCCATGGGAAAAAGGGGAACAGAAGTTGCAAAAGAAGCTGCTCATATGATATTGATGGACGATAATTTTACTACCATAGTCAGTTCAGTTAAAGACGGCAGAAGAATATTCGACAATATAAGGAAGGCTATGGTTTATATAATGGTAATCCATATACCTATAGTAGCTCTAGCTTTATTCTCACCAATATTTAATTTACCTCAGATACTACTTCCTGTGCATATTGTACTTTTGGAGCTAATTATTGATCCTACCTGCTCTATAATTTTTGAAGGAGAAGATGCAGAGCCATATATAATGGAGCAGCCACCTAGATCACCTAAAGAACCGTTGCTTAATAAGAGCTTAACATTTAAAGTAATATTACAAGGTTTATCAATGTTTTTAGCATCCTTTATTCCGTTTCATTATCTTGTAGATATAGGAATAAACGTAGACTTGGCTAGAAGTTTTTCACTGACAACACTTATAGTTTCAAATGTTACTTTAGTTTTAGTGAATAGATCAAATGCACAATACCTATTCCACATATTCAAGGAATCTAAAAATACTGCAAGATTATTAATCAATAGTGTTGCACTAGTAATGACATTAGCAATAGTGTATATACCATTTTTAAATTCTATTTTTAGAACTAAGCCTCTAGGTGGAACTATGTTACTATGGGCAGCTATAATTGGTGTAATGTCAACGGGCTGGTGGGAGTTAGTAAAGGTTGTCCAAAAAAGAAAAAATACCAGTGAGATATAATATAAAAAACCATGAAATTGTTATTATTTCATGGTTTTTGTTTTTTTTAAATTGTTGACAGAATTTAAATAGAAGAATATACTATACATGAACATATGAATACATATTCATATGAAGGAGGGATAAAATGAGTATTAATTCAAATAAAATTGAAAGTTGTAGTTGTACCATAATACATGAAGACTTAATAAGTAAAGTAAAACAAGGTATGCCAGAGGATGAAGTACTTTATGATTTAGCAGAATTATTTAAGGTATTCGGGGATACAACTAGAACAAAGATATTGTATGCACTATTTCAATCTGAAATGTGTGTATGTGATTTAGCTGCACTTTTAGGAATGAGCCAATCAGCAATTTCACACCAATTGAAAGTGTTAAAAAATACTAGACTGGTAAAGTACAGAAGAGATGGTAAAGTCGTATACTATTCATTAGATGATGATCATATTAAGAAGATATTTGATTACGGATTTGCCCATGTAAAAGAAAGATAGTTTGGGGGAAGCTAAAAATGAGTAATATAATTAAAAAAGAACTTATTTTAGAAGGATTAGATTGTGCAAACTGTGCAGCGAAAATAGAAACTAAAGTTAATGATATAGATGGGGTTTCTAGTGCTAATATGAATTTTGTAACTAAAACTCTAAGTATTGAAATTGAGAATGAGGACAAGGTAGAGCCAATTATAGCTGAAACTAATAGTATAGTAAACAGATTAGAACCAGATGTTATAGTTAAGGAAAAAAATATAGTTAAAAATCAAGAAAAAGAACATGGACATGAACATCATCATAGCCATGGAGAAGAAAATAATAAAGAAGAAATACTAAAACTTATAATAGGGACTCTATTATTTGCTGCTGCAATAGGAATTAACTTATCAGCTAATATTAAGTTCTTGCTATTTTTAGCTAGTTACTTAATAGTTGGTGGTGAAATTTTAATAAGAGCATTAAAGAATATTTTAAGAGGACAAGTTTTTGATGAAAATTTTCTGATGAGTTTAGCTACAATAGGTGCTTTTGCTATAGGGGAATTCCCAGAAGGTGTAGCAGTAATGTTATTTTATCAAGTAGGTGAATTATTTCAAGATATGGCTGTAGACCATTCAAGAAAGTCTATAAGTGCATTAATGGATATTAGACCGGATTATGCTAATAAAAAGGTTGAGAATGATATAAAAACAGTATCACCAGAAGAAGTTAATGTAGGTGATCTAATAATTGTAAAACCGGGAGAGAAGATTCCTCTTGATGGCGAGGTTATAGATGGGAAATCTACGGTAGATACTTCAGCACTGACAGGAGAATCAGTTCCAAGGGAAGTAGAAGAGGGAACTGAGGTTTTAAGCGGTTTTATAAACAAGAGTGGATTATTAACTATAGAAGTAACTAAAGGGTTTGGAGATTCTACAGTATCTAAAATATTAGAATTAGTAGAAAACGCAAGTAGTAGAAAAGCTCCTACAGAAAATTTTATAACAAAATTTGCAAGATATTATACTCCTGTGGTAGTTATAACAGCAGCCCTACTTGCTATAGTTCCGCCAATTATAGTACAAGGAGCAACATTTTCACAATGGTTATATAGAGCATTGATATTCTTAGTAATATCTTGTCCTTGTGCATTAGTTGTATCTATACCTCTTGGTTTCTTTGGAGGCATAGGTGGAGCATCTAAAAATGGAATTTTAATTAAGGGAGGAAATTATTTAGAAGCTCTTAATGATGTAGAAACTGTTATATTTGATAAGACAGGAACTCTAACAAAGGGAGTATTTAAAGTTACAGAAATAAATCCAATAGAAGGTGTAGCTAAGAGAGAGCTTTTAAGGTATGCTGCTTTTGCAGAAGCCTATTCAACTCATCCTATAGCAGTTTCTATTCTAAAAGCATATGGAAATAAGGTTAACAAAGATGAAATAGAAGGTTATGACGAAATAGCTGGACATGGAACAATAGTTAAACTTAAGGGAAAGGAAGTAGCTGTAGGAAATTCAAAGCTAATGGATAAAGAAGGTATTCCTTATAATAAATTAGAGGTGGCAGGTACTGTAGTTTACGTAGCTATAGACAATAAATACTATGGATATATAGTGATTTCTGATGAGGTAAAAGAAGATTCTAAGGATGCAATAAAATTACTTAAGGATATTGGAATTAAAAAAACTATAATGCTTACAGGAGATACTGAATTCGTTGCTAAGAAAGTTGCAGGAGAGTTAGGGTTAGACGAAGTATATTCAGAGTTACTGCCTGATGAAAAAGTTGAACAGGTTGAAAGAATTGATAAACAAAAATCTCCTAAAGGCAAACTTGTATTTGTAGGAGATGGAATCAACGATGCACCAGTTCTTGCTAGAGCTGATATAGGTATAGCTATGGGGGGATTAGGTTCAGATGCGGCTATTGAGGCTGCCGATGTAGTAATTATGACAGATGAGCCATCTAAGATAGGAACTGCTATAAAAATTGCAAAGAGAACAAGAGGTATAGTAATTGAAAATATAGTATTTGCATTAGGAGTTAAGGTAGTAGTATTACTTTTAGGAGCATTTGGTGTTGCAACTATGTGGGAAGCAGTATTCGCTGATGTTGGCGTAGCGGTAATTGCTATCATAAACTCTATGAGAGCTCTTAAAGTAGATAATTTATAGAAATATATTTAGGCTGTGTTTTAAAGATTGCTGAGTTCATTATAATGAGAAATGTAATTCTTATTTAGAATTGTTTTTCATATTATAAACTATCAGCAATCTATTAAAACATAGCCTTTATTTTATATTGTCATAAATTCTTGGTATTTTTACATTGAATTAAATTAAATTACAAAAAAATATACGTTTTATTGCATAAAATTACAAATAGGAAAAAATATTCGCGAATAG
>JAYFRK010000385.1:0-2963 GCA_034925975.1 Clostridium sp. | reverse complement strand
CAATCATATTTAATAAAGTTGTTTTACCGCAACCGCTATCACCTGAAAATATGATAAAATCCCCAGTTTCTATTTCTAAATTGAAATCTTGAAATACCACTTTATCATCAAATTTTTTGGTTAAGTGCTTTATTTCAATCATAAAGTTCCTCCTTTCAATATTTTTTGGATTTTAGAATTTTCAATTTTATGTATATAAAGTGTAGTAATAGTCAATTCTAATATTAATATGATAAATCCTCCAAGAGCTAAATAATATGCTTCATTTAATTTCATTATTATGGCAATAATGATTGCTATCAATATACTTAATATTGTAGTAATAACTGTCATTAGAATAATTTTACTATTTTTTTCTAATATACTATACCCAAGGACTTTCTTAATAGAAAGCTCAATAGCATTTACTTCATATTCTAATCTAATAATTGAATTAATAATAATAACTTCTAAAAGTAAAATTAAAATACTAAATACTAGATTAATATATAAAATTCTTTTAGCAATAATCCAGCTATTTTCATATTTTTTTAAAGCATTTGTTTTATTAACATTTTCATATTGTAAATTATGGGCTGCTAAAAATTTATTAAACTCAATCAAGTCCTCATCTGAGGATATTTTATATATAGTATCTTTTAAATAATCTAATCTTCTTACATCTTGATTAATATCATTATTCTGAATTTTAACTTTATCCGCTGATAGGTTATTATATATAATAACAGGATTCTTAAGTGACTCACTTCCATATACAATATCCCTATCTATTCCAACAATATCTATATTATCATTGTAATAAATTACATCATAATCATAGATAAAGTTATCTCCTTCATTAAATTTTATATATGCTTTTAGTGTATTGATAATTTCAGAATTGCCTTTCATATTTTTAGGTAATAAAAAATAAATTTCTTTATCTAAATCAATATCTCTCAATTCATCTATTTTACTTGATAAATATTTATAAGCATTTTTGTTTGCCAAAACGCCTTCTGATTGTAAGAAGTCGGAAATATTTTTCAGTGTAGTTGCATGAAATTTCTCAAAGAATTCTCTGTAAAATGGTGCCTGTACACTCGCAATTTCACCTAGGCTATCGTTGGTAGAGCCATCACTATTTCTAACTAATGTAGATTTGAAGTTAATATAGTTGTAATCTGAATGTTCTTTAAAAAAAGATCTTTGCTTATAAAAACCATAACATTCGGAGATAACTACCATATTACTAGATATAATAAGTATAGTAATAATAGTTGTAACTAACTTTAAACCATAATTAAGGGATAGTAGATTTTTAGAACCTTTTTCATTTGAAAAAACTTTTTTTATGTCGTAAAAGTATAAATTTAAATTTAATAACCCGTTAATACATAGTAAAATAATAAATGATATAATAGAAATTTTAATGTTGAAGAACACGTAAGTATATTTTGATAGGGCAGATAATACACCTATGAAAATTATTACAAATACTAAAGAATCTAAGAGAATATTGTTCCAAATAATTTTACTTATTTCTTCTCCCATGGAAATTCTAATGACATTTTCTTTTTTATGAGAAATAATATCATAAAAAGATAATAATAAAATAATAGTAATTATGAGTATCCATATAGCAATTGTGTTATTTCTTGACTCTTTATCAATATAGCCTTGTTTAGGATGATTGCCTGCGTACTTGGAAATTAGATCCATCTTAAATTGATGAATATTTTCTTTACTGCCAATAACATAATAATCATGTATATTCTCAATTCCATGTATATTCTTAATATCATTAAATTTAAAGTTTATATTCCCTAAAAAAAGACTTTTATATTCTCCTTCAAATATATTGGAATTTTCATTTATATATTATTCAGCACTTGATGTTCCATAAATATCATACTTAGAAAGGTAAAAACTTGGATGTGATTTTATGAAAGTAAATACCTGAACCTCATTACGCTCAGCTGAATTCATGATATCATTAACCATTTCTTCACTAGTTGTACCACTTTGTAAATATAAAGTAGTATTAGCATATGGAGTATAAAAATTATCTAAATAGAAAATATGACTTTCACCTATAATTAAAAAGCCTATAAAAATAATGCAAAAACTAATAATATATTTAATCCATTTCAAAATACATTCCTCATTCCTTAATTATATATATGTAAAATTATGTATTGTCAATAAACTTCAAATGTTAAAGTCTATAATATTGGCCCATCAGTAGAAGCATATTTTTACACTGATTTTTTAACGAGTATATATGGATATTTAAAAGTATACTTTGATATTGCGATATAATTTATAAAGAAGCTTTTAAAAATATTACTTCTATAAGATTGTGTATATATGGATATATATAAAGCTTAGCAAGAATCAATGACAAATTTAATAAAATCCCAGTCTTGTAATATCTTAAATTTCTATTATGTCTATTCTTTAATAATCCTATAAAACCTATCGTTATACCGAATATATTTATTAACATACAATAAATTAAAAACCTAAAAAAATAAGCTCCTTTAATATTAATATTAACTACATAAAATAAATCAAAAATCCCAACTAAAATAGCTATAAGAATAGATATAATTCCTAAGTTTTTAAGTTGATTAAATCTCATGTTAACCTCCTTGTATAAAAAATACTAGATTGAATTTATGGACTATTTCTATTATAATATTTAGTATATTTTGGTATATAAATTATATTATACCATTATTTATGTAGAATGTATTTTATAAGTTCAATAAAAAAGATATTAATCAAAAAGGAGTCAATAATTTAATGGAAAACATATATGCGATTATGCCATTTATTTTTTATCTTGTACTATTTATTTTCTTAATATATTTTATATTAAAATATATTAAGAAAAATAGACGTTAAAAATTAATCCAGTAGGAGTTTATAGAGAAGATAATAGTACAAGCAACGACGGCATTGCTTTACCTAATTTTAAG
>JAYFRK010000636.1:0-1584 GCA_034925975.1 Clostridium sp. | reverse complement strand
TATCTCCCCAGTTTTATTTATATCTCTTATAGTGACTACTATGGTATTTGTAACTCTATATCCTCTAAAAACTTGCTTCCCATCAACATAATCATATTCTATGTCTACATTATAGCTTTGAGTTTGTATGTCTCTCTCATTAATTCCCATTGCCTTTAATCTATTAATTAAACTATTAGTTTTTAACGCATTTTCTTCTTGAACAGTTTTTAATTCCTTGCCTTCTGTTATTACCCCTAGTGTTAAGATTGCCATATCCGGCTTTGTCTTTAAAGTTCCTTTCCCATTTAATTTAACAGAATTACTATATTTATATTTGTATTGCTGGTGTCCACTATACATATCCCTATATTCTCCTATATTAGAAAAATACATGCTTTTATTCTCCTCTTCAAATCTCTCTCCTCAATATAATATTAAACTATATGTATGCAGGTGCTAACTTAATATCTATAAGTTTATATATTATATCTCTTCCTTATAACAACTATATAATATATAAAAAAATGGTACCTCAAAAGTTATTTTTGAGACACCATTTTTTATTGATCTTGTTTTAAATGAATGTTGATTTTTACATTCATTTAAAACTTTCCATTAATATGTTAAGGCTGTTTTAAAGATTGTTGAGTTCATTATAATAAGAAACTCCTTGTCATTCTTCCAAGGAGTAAGCGATTCACACCAAATCATAGATTTGGGTTCTCTGCTTATGAGAAATTATAATTCTTATTTAGTATAACTACTGTAGCATTAAGAACTTTCATTTGTTTGAGCTATGCGAGTTAATGAAAGTTTAGCTACAATTGTTATACTAAATTTAGAATTATTTTTGATATTATACGAAATCAACAATCTCTTAAAACATAGCCTATTTATTTATTAATTTTAAACGAACTCTTTAGGGATACTATTCTATTAAATACTATCTTATCTTTAGTTGTATGCTTAGGATCCACATTGAAATATCCATGTCTGAAGAATTGGAATTTATCTTCTGGTTTTACGTTCTTCATGTTTGGTTCTATAAATCCTTGTATTACTTGTAATGAATTTGGATTTACTTGATCTAAGAATGTTTTTCCTTCTTCATTCTCATCATCTAAAATTAAAGGCTCATATAACCTAAATTCTGCTGGCAATGCATGCTTAGCATCTACCCAGTGAATAGTTCCTTTAACCTTTCTTCCTGTAAAGCCACTTCCACTCTTAGTTTCAGGATCATAAGTACAATGTATTTCTACTACATTTCCATTTTCATCTTTAATTACATCAGTACATTTTACAAAATAGGCATTTTTCAATCTAACTTCATTTCCCGGAAATAATCTAAAATATTTCTTTGGTGGATTTTCCATGAAATCTTCTTGTTCAATATATATCTCTCTAGAGAATGGTATCTCACGTGTTCCCATTTCAGGCTTATCTTGATTATTTTCTGCCTCTAGCATTTCCACTTGACCTTCTGGATAGTTTGTTATAACCACCTTTAATGGTCTTATTACAGCCATTGTTCTAGGAGCTTTGTCATTCAAATCTTCCCTTACAAAGTGCTCTAACATTTGAGCATCTACTAAACTATTA
>JAYFRK010000018.1:0-8586 GCA_034925975.1 Clostridium sp. | reverse complement strand
TTTGGATGATCTGCATATTTACCATATTGGTTTTCATCAATAAATCTCTGAGAATGTTCTATTCTAACCCCTATGGCAAAAGGTTTAGTTGTCATAAATATTCCTCTTTCAAACAGCATTTCGTAAGTATCTCTAGCACTATGTCCTAGTGCCAATACAAGTGTTTTACAAGGAATCTCTTCCCCATTTACAACTATACCTACAAGCTTATTTTCTTTTATCTTAATATCTTCTAATTTGCTATTAAATTTAACTTCTCCACCTAATTGCTTAATTTTTTCTCTTATGTTTTTAACCACATCTTTAAGTATATCTGTTCCTATATGTGGTTTACCCATGTACAGTATTTCTTCTGGAGCCCCAGCCTTAACAAATTCATTAAGTACAAAATTACATCTGTTGTCCTTAATTCTTGTTGTAAGTTTTCCATCAGAAAAAGTTCCTGCTCCTCCTTCTCCAAATTGGACATTAGAGTTTAGGTTTAGCTGGCCGGTTTGCCAAAATTTTTCTACTGCATTAGTTCTATTTTCAACCTTCTCTCCTCGTTCTATGACTATAGGTTTATATCCATTCTCCGCTAGCTTAAGTGCAGCAAACATGCCTGCCGGTCCCATTCCTATAACTATAGGTCTTTCTTTCATCACTTTATTGCCGAATATAAACTCTTCAGTTATACTTTCTTTTTCTATTTTTATATCCTTATTATTTGCTCTTTCAACAACTTTAAATTCATTTTCACATTCTACTTCAACACTATAGTTAAATTTTATATTATTCCTTTTTCTCGCGTCTATTGACTCTTTAACTATTCTAAAGCTTTTAATATCTTTATCATTAACTTTTAGCCTTTTTGCAGCTTTTTTACGCAATAATTTTATATCTTCATCTATATCTAATATTATATTGTTTACTCTAATTGCCATTATTATCCTCCAATATCTAAAGTGAAACTAAAGTTCACATAGTTTTCTATTCCATGTGAACTCCAATTAAATAAATTCAGTTACTTGGTTTGTTGCTTGTTTCTTTACTATCTTGAGTTTTTTCTCCTACATTATCTCCAGTTTTTTCTTTAATGCTTGCTTTAACGAATTTATAATTTTGTGATATTATACTTATTCCTTGAGGAAGTTCTATATTTATAGGTACTGTATAATCCCCATTTCCAAGGGATTCTAGATTCACATAACACTTTATTACATCATTAGTAAGCTTACCTATAGCAGTTTTACCACCTGATACAACAATAGATACGCTTTTTTTATCTAAATCAGCCGAATAAGCATTTTGTAAATTTACTGCTTTAATATCTAGTGTTAGATTTTTCTCTACAACTCTATCCAAATTTATTTCACCATCAATAGTATCTGTACCATCTACCAATTTAATGTTTTTAGGTAATACTAATTTTATTTTTATTTTAGATTTTTCATCTTTTAATTTGCTTAAATCTATAGGTTCTGTATCTAGCTTATTTATAGCTAATAGTTCCTTTGGATCTCCTGTTATAACAATTTTTTCCTTACTAAGATTTATATTTCTTAAAATCAGATCCTTTGGTAAATCCCCAGTAGTTTTTACATTTACCCCTACTTCCTTTACTTTTTGAATAGGTACAGTTACATCCACTACTTTTGGATTTACTCTTACTTCCTGGACCTCTCTTCCCTGTTCATCAACTGCTTTTAAAGGTGCGGTAAGATTAATATTTTTATCTGGATTGTCAAGTTCAACTTCAGCTATAGTTTTAGTTACAGAATTTACATATTGCTCTGCACCACTTATCAATGCAGTTTCAGGTTTTACTACTGGTGCCCCATCATTAAATCCATTTTTTGAGTTTCCTTTTACTTTGACTTGTATAGGTACATTTTTTTCTGTGTAATTATCGACTTTTATGGAGATCCACATAGAGCCATCATTTACAATATTAATATCATTGTTAGGTCTTCTAATTATATTAATAGGTATTCTATTTTCTCCTTTTTTTAAGGCATAAACACTTAAATCAGCTGTTAATTTAAACTGTTCTGCTCTAACTGAATAAACTTCTGAAGGCTTTCCCATTACCTTTAAAGAAGTTGTAAATTTTTGATTGGGTACAATTGTCAATCCTGATTGTATTAGATAATCTTCATTTACAATTTCAATTGAAATATTTGAAATCTTATATGTTATATTTGTATTATCATCATTTGAAGTATATAGCCATAAAATAAAAGCAGCAATAATGCAACATATTTTTACGATTAATTGTCGTCTGCTCTTTTGAACCATGACTTCACCTTCTCCCTATATGTCATCTTTTTAACTTGCCTGTATTTAATAATTCTTATTAAGATATCCTTTAATCTATCTTTTGTATAATATCTAGTTAAATTACCATTTACCGTAAGGGAGATAACTCCTGTTTCCTCTGACACAATTATAACCAAAGAGTCTGAAATCTCAGAAATACCAATAGCAGCTCTATGCCTAGTACCTAATTGTTTGTTTATATTTGGATTATTAGTAAGAGGCAAAAAACATCCTGCTGCTGCAATTCTGTCATTTCTGATTACAGTAGCTCCATCATGTAAAGGTGTATTTACAACAAATATGTTTTCTAATAACGCAGAAGAAATTTCCGCATCAATTTTTGTCCCAGTAGCAATTATATCTCCAAGACCAGTTGTTTGCTCAATTACAATTAGAGCTCCAGTTCTACTTTTTGATAAATTTTCTACTGCATTAGTTACTTCAGTTATAACTTCTTCAATTATTTCTTCATCTTCTAATATATGTTTATCTGTAAAAGCACTTCTTCCTATGTGTTCAAGAGCTTTTCTAATTTCTGGTTGAAATATAATAACAAAGGAAAGAACTCCTATTGTTATTGTCTTATTAAGTATCCAATTTAAAGTAGTTAAATGTAATAAACTACTAACAGGAATCAATAATATTATTAACAAAATTCCTTTTAATAATTGTTCTGCTCTTGTTTCATGCATAAGCATATAAAACTTATAAAAAATAAATGATACAACTATAATATCTAATATAGAATATCCGTTAATACTTTTAAGAGTATTAACTACCAAATTGATAAACTCCACTTTTTCTCACCTCACGGTCTCAATATATTATAATTATACACCATTGTTACTTTAATAATAATACAAAGGTTATTTAATTAACAAAATATTTAACAACGCTCTATAATGAATATTCAAGTTTTATGATATACTAGAATAATATTCTACCTATTCTAAAATAATATATATATATCATTTTATTTACAAAGGAGTTGGTAAATTGAAAAAGCTAAATAGAAAACAATTAATTACATTAGCAATTATTTTTTCTGCTCTTATTGTAGGTATCGGTGTTTTTTCTGGAACATATTACTTTTTTATAAATAAATCTCATTCTTCTTATAAAAATAAAGTAAATGCTGAGGTAGCTAATATAACTAAAACTAATGAAAATTCCTCAAACTTTACGAAAGGTGAAACTATTGATACAGAAAAAATTATAAATAATCTCTCTGACTCAATTACTTCACTCCAAACTTCCTTATCTAAACTAAAAAATTTAGTTGTTACAAATAAATATGAAAAAGATCATAAAAATATATTAGATGGCTTAGAAAGTAATATATCAATATATAAACAAATATTTACAATATGTAAGGATTCAAAAAGTCCTAACTTAGGAAATTACATAACCCAGCTACAAAAATATAGAGATGACTGTATGAATTACTATACTCTTGTATCTATAGAAGGTATTCATCTAACCTTGCCAAAGGAAAGTATAGAACTTATAGATAATACTATATCCTATGCTGAAAAACAAATACGCTTAAATGCAGATGAAAAAATTACACTTAGCCAAAATCATGATTTTTTAAAATCTCTAACCGATATGCTAAGTAAATTTAATGGAATAAAAAAAGATTACATGCCAGAAGTTTTAGATGCAAGATCTAAAACCAAAGGATATGATACCATTTTAAATGATATAACATCTTCTGAAGCTGTCATGACAGACATAAGATCAAATGCATCAAATATTAGTATCCCTAAGGATGCTTCATCTATATATTCGGCTTTTATTAAAGTTTTAGATAATTACGATTTCTATATACAAAGTTTTAAATATGCTGTTAAAACTGAAAGCTTAACTTCTACTGCTGGGGTAGAAAAAGATACTTCTCTAGATAAGTTGTATTCATCTTCTAAAGATAAGCTTAAAACTGCAGATGATAGCTTTAAAGATTTTATGAAATTATATAATGAATTTAATGATAAAATATCATTGCAGTAACCATGTTGTTGTTAAATTTAATTATTTTTTGAATTATTTTTTTACGAATGGGAACAATATCAATAGCCTACTTTAAGCAATGCTCCACAAATTTTAAAGGAGAGGATAGTAAAAATGAAAAAATTCTTAGTTAGCATAATGGCTTTAATTACTATGTTAACTTGTTCATTTTATTATGCCAACGCTAAAATAATATGTGATTCTGAAACAAAAAATTTATATAAAGAAGAATCACAAGTTGTCACTGTTTTTAATGCTAAAGGAAAAAATGTTTATATAACAAATGATGATATAAACTTAATGGCCCAAATTGTTTATGCAGAAAGTTGCGCAGAACCCTACGAAGGAAAGGTTGCTGTAGCATCAGTTATATTAAATAGACTTAAAGATGTAAAATTCCCTAATAGTATTGAAGGTGTTATTAAACAAAAAGCTGCCTTTTCTTGTGTTAAAGACGGCAAAATCAATGTAACTCCAGATGAAAACTGTTATAGAGCAGTAATGGATGCTCTAAGGGGTGCTGACCCTACAGGAAATGCTGTTTTCTTTTATAATCCAAAGATAGCCACATCCGCTTGGATGAAAAATATAAATAAAAAAAATCTTAAAGAGATAGGTAACCATGTATTTTTCATAGTAAAGTAATATATTTTTAACTAAAGAAGCGTGCACATATATTATTATGAAAAAAATTAAGGCAGTTCTAATTTTAGAACTGCCTCACTTCTTTTTTCAACATATTCGTATAATAACTAAAGTTTTAAATATAAAATAAATTTCAATATAGTCTAAGATTTTTTTACTTAAAGTTCATCAACTGCAGTTAATGCAGCTACTTGACCCTCACCTGCAGCCTTCATATATTGATATGGTTTTCCTGTACAATCTCCAGCTGCATAACATCTTTTTATGTTAGTTCTCATATGCCTATCAACTTTTATGTGATTGTCTTCAATTTCCAACCCTGGAACCAATTGGCCAGGAGATATGCTGTCTCTTAGAACAAATATACCATCTGTATCTAATGTTCTATCCTTTAAAACTAGTTGTGTTACTCTATCTGTACCAATTACCTCTACAGGCTTATCATTTATAATTTGTATATTAGAATTTAGTTCTAAATCTACCCTATACATAGGAACATAATATACATCAGAAGCAAGCTCACTAACATAGTTTGCCTCTTCTTCTGCCTCTTTATTATATCCTATTATAGTTACTGTTTTTTCCTTGTACAATGGCGCATCACATGTTGCACAATATCCTACACCTTTACCGAGGAATTCTGCTTCTCCCTTTAATGGCTTCCCATATTCAATACCTGTAGCTAAAATTACTGATCTAGCTTCGTACATCTTTTGATTAACCATTAGTGCAAAATATTCTCCCATAGCATAAATAGAATCTATTCTTTCTTCTACTATTTCTACTCCCATATTATCAATGTGCTTCTCAAAGTGTTCTTTTAGGTCTTTACCAGCTATATCATAAAATCCTAAATAATTGTTTATTTTAGGTGCTTTCATTATTTTAGGACTAAGATTTTTACTTCCAAAAACTATTATATTTTTATTTCTAATTTTGCAATTTAAAGCAGCTTCAAGGCCTGCTGGTCCACTTCCAACAATTGCTACATCATATCTTTCACTCATTTTTTACCTCCTAAATAAGTAAAGCCGACAATAGCTTATTATGCATTGTCGGTCCTACATTTAAACGTGTTTTGCAAGAGCACTTACAAAGTCTTGTTTTGGTCTAAATCCAACCATATTTTCTACGACTTCTCCATTTTTAAATACCATAACGTTTGGTATGCTTGCTATTCTATACTTTTGTGCTATTTCAGGATTTTCATCTACATTAATTTTGAAAAATTTAACTTTATCTCCCATATCTTCTGCTATTTCTTCTATTACAGGGCCTAACATTCTGCATGGTCCACACCATGGAGCCCAGAAATCTACTAATACTGCTGATTCTGAATTTATTACTTCTTGTATAAAATTTGATCCTCCGATTTCTCTTATCATATATTATCCCTCCATAAGAATCATTTATATACCTCTGCGGGGTATATTTCAATTCTAACTCTATTTTCCATTGTAGTCAAGTATTAAATTTTAATGTTTTAATACCTATACATAAATTATTGTATCCAAATATCTTTTTTTAAATACGATACACTGCTTTAAGTAATACATTCTCTATTTTTTCATAATAGACTGTATTATTGAATTATTGTATTGAGAATTTGGATATGTACTAGCAAGCTTTTCTGCATATTGTTTCGCACTATCCATATTGGTTTCTTTATTCATAATAGCTAACCTATATAATACTTCTTCAGTATAATTACCTTTAGAAAACTTATTCATATACTCCAAATAATACTTGCTTGCATTCTTATAATCTTTCTTGCCTTCATATGCTGTTCCAAGCAAATATACTACATGGGGGTATAAATACTCTTTTTCTCCGTAGTTATAAGCTTTAGATAAATTATCTATTGCTTTATTAAAATTGCTATTAGTTTTAAGTTCATATTTACCCTGATTATAAAAATATTTTACTCCTTCCTTTTCAGAAACTGTATTACTTTTTACGTTATTTTTAACTACACTATTTTCATTAATTTTTTGATTTACCTTGCTATTTTGTGTTGAATTTTCTATACTTTTTTTACTAGGAGCTACTTTTTCAGGCTGTTTATTTGGCTGCTGACTAGGTATTGCAGTGTTACTAGTATCTTTTTTATCTAAATTTATATTTTGGGAATTGTTTAATTTATCTATATCTTTTTCATTTAGGTTATCTTTAATAATTTTTTCTTTGTTATCTTCTAAACTGCTTGTACTAGTTAAATTAGCAGCTTGCTTATCTTCTTCTGATAAATATTGCTTAAATTTAGTAGTTCCAGTTATTCCAATGATTACGCAGATAAACAGTGAAGCTACACTTATTATCAACCTTTTGCTTGAATTATTTTTCTTGTTAAATTCTTTTCTGCTAACTCCATTTTTTATAAGCATTTTCTTATTATTGTTTGATGTCTCATTATTTTTATCTAGTTCGAATACTCTATTTAAATTCTTAATAGCATTTGAATAATCCCCCATGCTTATATAACAGGTTGCCATAGCGTTATTTACATTTATACAATTATAATCACTTTCTCTACACTTTATTAGTAGTTCTAGTGCATTCTTAACCTTCAGCTCTTTAATCAAAGCTATTGCCTTAGTGTATAATAAGAATCTATTCTCATCTTCTTTTATATTTTGAAGATACTTTCTTGCAACTTCATCATTATTAACTTCATAATTCAATTTCCATAGAGATTTTGAACCTTCTAAATTCCCTTTGAAATAATACAATAATCCTTTAAGATTTATAGCTGCTTTATTTTTTATGCTTATTGATATTACCTCTTCGCATATATCAATAGCTTCATCTATAAATCCATTTTGATATTTATTTAAAGCTCTTATATATAACTTTCTTGATTTGTCCATTCACTTATTTGCTATACCTCCTAAGTTTACTTTAAATTAATTACCTTTTTATCTGTATGTGTCTTTGTAAATTCATTATCATCGTATACTAATAATTGAATTTCTATTTTATTACTAACTTTTTTAGCTGATATCACCTGTACTTTTGGAGTTTTTGTATCATATAAAACTGTTGTTTTACCAGTTCTAATATTTATCTTATATAAATTGCCACCTACAGCTACAGTTCCATAACCTAATCCTACTATACTTATAACATTTTCATCATCTATCCATTGTATGAATTTAGGTGTATTTTGTTCCTCACTAGGCATAATCTCTAACGACCATTTTTCACCACTAGACAAATCTTTAGCATATATTTTACCTACACCTTCTTCTGATGCATCAGGACCCTTTCCTTCTATACAAACACTTAACTTTTTATTTGGAGAGTTCATCCAGCTTGTAGCAAATTCAGGTTGAACATTTTTATCTAACTGTTGTTTAGTAAATTTAACTTTATCACTTTTTTCTGGTATATTATCTGTTTCCTCTACCACTTCTTTTTGTTGAATATTTTCCTTTTTATCCTTGTCTTTTTCTTTTTCCTTTTCCTTTACGTCTACATTTGTATTAGTATCTATCTTATCCACTTCTTTAGTTGACTCTACTTTTTCATTTTTTGATACCTCTGTTTTCTTTGAACATCCAGCGAGATTCACAGCTGTAGCCATAAATAATATACATAATGAAAGAGTTATACATTTTTTATAATTAAATAATT
>JAYFRK010000187.1:0-5033 GCA_034925975.1 Clostridium sp. | reverse complement strand
CAGACAAATTAACAGGTAAGGAACATATTGCACTAGTTAAAGGAGATGTATCAGATGGAGAACCCGTACTTATTAGGGTTCATTCTGAGTGCTTAACTGGAGATGTATTAGGTTCATTAAGATGTGATTGCGGAGATCAATTAGCGGCAGCATTAAAGGCAATAAATAAAGAAGGAAGAGGAATACTTCTTTATATGAGACAGGAAGGCCGTGGAATAGGTCTTATTAATAAGATTAAAGCATATCACCTTCAAGATAAAGGAATGGATACAGTTGAAGCTAATTTAGCACTAGGTTTCCCAGAGGATTTAAGAGATTACGGGATAGGGGCTCAAATATTAAAAGACTTAGGTGTTAAAAAGGTAAGACTAATGACAAACAATCCTAAAAAAATATCTGGAATTTCAGGATATGGTATAGAAATAGTTGAAAGAGTACCTATTGAAATAGAATGCAATACAAAAAATGAATTTTATTTAAGAACGAAGAAAGAAAGAATGGGACATATTTTAAATTTTAATAAAGTAAAAAATACTAATAAAGAATTAACGGAGGTAGAATAATATGAAAGTATACGAAGGAAACTTAGTTGCACAAGGCTTAAAATTTGGAATAGTAGTTGGAAGATTTAATGAGTTTATAGGATCTAAGTTATTATCAGGTTCTTTAGATGCTTTAACACGTCATGGTGTTAAAGAAGATGAAATAGAAATTTCTTGGGCACCGGGTGCTTTTGAAATACCGCTAGTAGCTAAAAAGATGGCTAAAACTAACAAATATGATGCAGTTATATGCTTAGGTGCTGTTATAAAAGGTGCTACAGCTCACTTTGAGTATGTATCTAGCGAAGTTTCAAAGGGAATTGCAAATATGTCCCTTGATACAGAAGTACCTATTATATTTGGAGTGCTTACAACAGACACTATAGAACAAGCCATTGAAAGAGCAGGAACAAAAGCTGGTAATAAAGGCTACGAAGCAGGTGTAACAGCTATTGAAATGGCTAATTTATTAAGACAATTCTAAAGGTTGTCCATAGCAAAATAACTCTTTATCTTGTTTAGATAAGGGGTTATTTTTTTATAATAGCTTAAATAGGAAGATTTAAATTATCATATCATAATGATAGTCCATAAAATCTGAAACTATATTTGCATATTTAGGATTATGTTGAATAATTAAATATCCTTTATTGCATAGGATTGAAATTGATGACAAGGATATGTTACTAAAGATAGATTGTATCTGTCTATAATTATAATTACAAAAAATACGCATAAGAAATGCACAGATGGACCTGAATTCAGAAGCATTACGCTTAAATTTTGAATATATATCTGAATTTTTATAACCTGCATTTTCAATTAGATAATTTATAATCTGTTCAGGTTTAGCATTTCTAATAACAGGTTTATTATATATATCTTTAGAAAAACTTAATTTAGGAATAATTAGAGCATGATTAATATCTATCTCAGTAGTTTCCGAATTTATTCTAGATTTAACAAATTCATAGTAACGTTTTCTAGCTAATATAGGATCCTTATGAAAATAACTAAGAATAAAGCTTACATCTACTAAATTATATTTATCTAGTTTTTTCCCAATAAAGATACCAAAGCTTGAATATTCATAGTTTTCAACACAATTTTTATACCCGCTAATATCTTTTGGATTGTTATGTAAATAAGCAGACATGCACATAATTGAAATATCATTTGTAGCTATAGTGCTTTTAAATCTATCGCCGAAGACATGACCAGTTCTATTATATGTTTTATTATAATATTGAGCATAACACTGATTAATATTATGCATAAACTTACTAATGTCAGCTCCATTAGGATTTATAATAAGATGAATATGAGTATCCATAAGACAATACCCATATATTTGGAATAGAAAAGATGTCTTATACTTCTTTAATATTTTTAGAAATTTATCTTTGTCTTTATAATTTTTGAAAAGTTTAACATCACTAATACTTCTCATCATAACGTGATAAATACAAGAATTTGATTTAATCCTGGCCGTTCTTGGCATAAAATACACCGCCTTTAAATTTTTTATTAATTATTGACCAAAAATTAAAATTTAATCATTTGAATTGGAAGGTTGTGGCTCTGTCCCCGGAATTTTTTTAAAGTTTGGTAAATGGAAATATGCCTTTATTTTTATTGACATGCATAATACGCAGAGGATACATAGGGGACGGTCCACACATACATAGGGGATAGTCCACATATACATAGATTAGTGAAGTTTACTTTTGTGGCGAGGTGATATATTTGATAAATATTATTTGGTTTCTATTATTAGCTTTTGGAATAGTATTTGGTCTTATTACTGGTAAGGGGGAAGTAATTTCAAAGTCTATAATTGGGTCAACAGAAGCTTCAATGAAACTAATAATAGGACTTATAGGGATGATGTGTCTTTGGAGTGGAGTTATGAAAATTGCTCAGAGGAGTGGTATAACGGACAAGTTTTCTAGAATGTTAAGCCCAATATTGAAGTTGCTGTTTAAGGATGCACAAAAGAATAAGGAGGCTATGGGAAGTATAATATTAAATTTAACATCTAATATGTTTGGTTTATCTAATGCTGCTACACCATTTGGAATAAAAGCTATGGAAGAACTCCAAAAAATAAATCCAGATAAAGATACTGCAAGTGATGATATGGCGCTTTTCCTAGTGCTTAATGCGGCATGTATTCAACTTATTCCTACATCTATAATCTCCATGAGGGCGGCTTGTGGATCGAATAATCCTGGAGTTGTGATTATACCAGCCATACTAACTACCGGATTTGCAGCTATAATGGGAGTAATATACTGCAAGATTCTCCAGAGATTTTTCTAGGTGTTACTGCTATGACAATTTTAAAATTTAAACTTTAAAATGTAATTAGGAGGGACTAGCTTGAAGTATTTTATTGAATCCATAATTCCCATATTGATAGGTTCAATAGTGGTTTATGGTATGGTTAAAAAAGTGAAAGTTTATGAGTGTTTCATTGAAGGAGCTAAAGATGGCCTTAAAGTATGTTTCAACATATATCCTTATTTATTAGCTATGCTTATAGCGGTAGGGGTGTTTAGAGAATCAGGAGCATTAGGATATTTTATAAACATTGTGAAACCAGTAGTTAGATTTATTGGACTTCCTCCAGAAGTTGTACCTCTTGTGATGGTTAAGCCATTATCAGGAAGTGGTGCACAAGGAATTTTTATGGACATCTTAAATCGTTATGGAGCAGATACATATATAGGACTTGTAGCATCAATTATAATAGGATCTACAGAGACTATTTTTTATACGCTTACAGTTTATTTTGGAGCTATTAATATAAAAAAGATAAGGCATACATTATGGGCAGCTATAATGGCAGACCTAACAGCAGTTATAGCTGCAGTAACAATAGCTAAAATTATGTTTAACAATTAATTAGAGCAAGTAAGAAAATTAAAGGACTAGATTAAAGTAGATTAAAGTAGATTAAAGGACTGTCCCTTATATTATCCATTATATTAGAAGTACAATATAAATTGAAATTACTTCATAATTAATGAAAGAAGGAGCTGAAAGATAGGTTGATTTATCTTAAGCTCCTATCTTATTTTAAGACTCAACTTCTAGATAAATGCTATAAGAAATTCAGTTATAAATTTTGTTGAAAATAGAGAAATAGTATGTTATTATTATGAAAATCCTAAGAATAAAAACAAATGTACGTTATATAAATACACAAAGCGAAAAAATGTTACGCTATACATAAAATAAAAAGCCTTAGTATAAATAAAATTAAGGTGGACTAGTATATTGCTAAAAGGGGAGTGTAGAAAATATGATAAAAATTAAGGTGCCAGCAACTACTGCTAATATCGGACCTGGATTTGACAGCTTTGGTATGGCATTAAATCTTTATAATGAAATATGTTTAGAAAAAATTGATAGTGGAATAGAGTTTTTACAAGGTGGACAACCATCACAAATACCTTTAAATGAAAATTTGATATATATAAGTTTTATTAACACTTTAAAAAAGTATGAATACAATCTTGATGGATTTAGAATAAATTTAATTCAATGTAATGTACCTATTTCAAGAGGGCTTGGAAGCAGCGCAACATGTATAGTTGCAGGTATTTTTGCTGCAAATGCTGTTATGGGCGGAATTTTAAGTGAAGAAGATATAATAAACGAAGCAGTAAGAATAGAGGGACACCCCGATAATATTGTCCCTGCAGTAGTCGGAGGAATGGTTGTATCCTTAGTGAGTGAAGAAAAAGTTATATATTCTAAAGTAAACGTGCCAAATAATTTAAGGATGTTTATAATGATACCTGATTTTAAATTAAGTACAGAAGCGGCTAGACAAGTACTTCCTAAAAACTACACAAGAGAAGAATGCGTATTTAATATTTCAAGGGCAGCAATGCTTGTAAATGCTATGAATAACGGAGATCTTAGCAAATTGAGGATAAGTACTCAGGATAGAATTCATCAAGATTATAGAAAAAGCTTAATAAGAAACGTAGATGATATATTTGCAGCAGCTCAAAAGTACGGTTCTTTAGCTGAGTTTATAAGCGGGTCAGGGTCTACACTTATAGCTTTAGTTGATTGTAAGAATGAGGAATTTTATGATAATATGAAAAGTTTTTTAAATGAACTTCAAGATAAGTGGGAAGTTTATTTATTAAAACCTGATTTTAAGGGTACTCAAATATTTAGATAGAAAAAATAAAAGAATAAGGGACAGTCCCATATTCTTTTATTTTTTAGTCATACTTAGTTTTATCTTTTTGAACTTATGCCTAAATAAAATTGACATAGCTATGCCCTCAAAAATCCATTGGATAGCGGTAATCAACCAAACATACACAACAGAAACTTTAAGTATATAAACAAATAGGAGCATAAGTGGTAACCTTATGAACCAGCTAGAAATAAGTGAGATTATAAAAGGAGTTTTAGTATCACCAGCACCTTTTAATGAACCACCTAATATTAAAGATATAGCCATAG
>JAYFRK010000335.1:0-4510 GCA_034925975.1 Clostridium sp. | reverse complement strand
TGACAGACCTTACGAAGATCAAGTAATGGAAACTGTTACTGTTGATACTTTTGGTGTTGAATATGCTGAACCAGAAAAGGTAAAGTAGTAAAAGGGGTAAAGTTATGAGTCATAATACTGAGAGCACTTTGCTAGTTTATGGATTCCACATTAATGAGGAAGAAACCTTAAAAAAATTTTTAGAGGAAAATAATTTACCTGGTTATAAAGTTATAGATGAACAAAAGTATGATTTAGTATTAGAGGATATAATAGATGGAAAGCAAAATGAGTCCATAAACGGTGAATTGCCCAATGAAAAAGTGGTGCTGTTTTATCAATGTAACGATGAAGAAATTACTAGTGCTATGAGGCAAATGAAAGCTAGCTATGCTTCAAAACCTATTTTTGCAGTTGTTACACCTACTTCTATTAAGTGGAAGTTTAGTTATCTACTAGAGCATTTAATGGAAGAGAAAAGTAGATTTGAAAATATGAAATAGTCATTTTACAGAGCCTTGAAATATAATAATTTCAAGGCTCTTACTTTAGAATCTACAAACATAATAATGGAAAAAGTAAATGATTTATATTAAAATATATTTAAAGCATAGATAAATATATTTATATAGTAAATCGGAGGCAATTTATATGAGCAGAGTAGGTATTAAAATTAAAGAGGCTAGATTAAGTACAGGTATGACTGAAAAACAATTAGCTAAAAAAATTGGTGTTTCTGAGAGCTTCATAAAAGAAGTTGAAAGCGGAAGGAAAGTTATAAATGAAAGTGTTATGGAAAAGATATCTAAGGTTTTAGATAAAGACCTAAATGACATAACAATGTCTTTTGAAGCAGAAATTTTTGCTAAGGAAGAAATAGTAGAACCTAAAAAAACTATAGAAAAAGTAAATGATGTATGGAACGACGCCTTTAGTTCAGTATTAAAAACTGTACCTATATATGGATATGACTTAAATAAAGTATTAGGTGGAAGACAGATGCCTATTATGAATAATAAAATAGAAGGTCATGCTAAAGATAAAGTTTTATTTTTAGAAATAGAAGATGACGATATGGTAGGGTATAGGATTGCAAAAGGAGATATAGCCTTTGGACATATAGTTCATGAAGTGGAAAATAACTCTATATGCCTTATAGAAAAAAGTGGAGAAAGATATGTAAGACAAATTAAGAAGTTAGACAGCACTAAATTATTATTAATAAGCAATAGAGGCAGTGTGAGAACTGAAACAGTAGGTGTAAAAGAAATTAAAGTACTAATGAAATTAGAAAGAGTAGAAATAAAACTATAAAGTTTGGTGTAAATTGATAGTAGCAACAGATATTTTTCTGTTGCTATTTTTTATTAGGATGTTTAAATAAGAGTTGATTATAAAAAATAAGTTTTACCATAAAAATAGATATAATAATTATTTTCATTAAATTTCCGAGTGGATAAATATATGGAAACAATATTCTCATGTCAATTCTACTAAAGGTATAAAAAACGTAATAAAAAGAAGAAAAAGAAACTATGTAGAGACTATTAATTTTATATGATATATTACGATATTGATAATAAAAATATTGTAGAGTATAATAGGCAAGGTACAATATGTAGTGGTTGGAGGTATTTGGTATGCTATATGTGGTTAAAAGAGATGGTAGACATGTTAACTTTGATTCTATAAAGATAACCAATGCTATAAAAGGATCGGCTGAAGAAGTTGCTTTTAATTTAAAAGAAAGCGAAGCTATTGAACTTACACAAAAGGTTATACGAAAAATTGAAGATATGGAATGCGAAGAAATAACTGTTGAAGAGATACAAAATATAGTTGAAAAGATTTTATTAGAAAGTGGATATAAATTAATTGGAAGGACTTATTCAAATTATAGAAGTGAAAGAACAAAGATAAGAGAAAAGAAATCGGATTTAATGAAAGTTATTGAAAAAATAGGTGTAGAAACGGATAGGGATAATGCAAACGTTGGAAATAACTTTAGTTCAAAACTTTTAAGAATAGCAAGTGAATCAAATAAATGGCATAACTTAGGTATGATGCCTAAGCATTTAGCAAAACTTCATGAAAATGGAGATGTGTATTTTCATGATTTAGATTCTTACAACTTAACAACAAATTGTTTAAATATAGAAACAGGAAAGATTTTATCAAGAGGTTTTAATACAGGATATGGCACAATACTTCCTGCTAAAAGGATAGAATCAGCAGCAGAACTATCATGTATATTATTGCAAAGTACTCAAAATGATATGTTTGGTGGACAGTCACATGTGAATTTTGATAATGACATGGCTAAATTTGTTGATATGTCAAGAAAAGAAATGAGAAAAGAATATGAAGAAAGCTTTGGTAATGTTGAAAATCTAGATGAAATAGTAGAACGAAAATTAGAAAAAGTAGTTCGTCAATCAATGCAAGGAATAGTATATAATCTAAACACTATGCATTCAAGAGCTGGTAGTCAGGTGCCATTTAGCTCAATAAACCTAGGGCTTCCACAAAGCGAGGATGCTGCTATGATAGATAGAATATTCCTCGAAGAATATGAAAGAGGTCTCGGAAAAGGAGAACAACCTATATTCCCTAACATAATATTTAGAGTTAAAAATGGTGTAAATAGAGAAGAAAACGATCCTTATTATTATCTGTATGAGCTTGCATGCAGGGTTGCTAGTAAGAGAATGAACCCTATGTTTATGAACTTAGATGCCGACTTCAATAAAGAGTACTATGATAAAGGTGTTATAGCTGCAACTATGGGGTGTAGAACTTACATAATGTCAAATATAAATGGAGAACCAGGACCAGCAGGTAGAGGAAATATAGCTCCAGCTACTATAAACTTGCCAAGAGTAGGGATTCTGGCAAAAGGAAATATAGATAAGTTTTTCTCTCTTTTAGATAATAGACTACAACTTACTAGAGAATCATTGCTACATAGATATAGTGTACTTAAAAATTTAAAGGTAAAAGATTTACCATTTGTTGCAGGAGAGCATTTAATGCGTGGATCAGAAAATTTAGGGCCAGAAGATTCAATAGAACCACTACTTAGACAAGGAACTTGGGGAGTAGGATTTATAGGACTTGCAGAAACATTAATTGCACTGGTTGGGAAACATCAAGGGGAGAACAAAGAGACATATGATTTAGGTGTAAGAATAGTTACATACATTAGAGAATTTTGTGATAAATATAAGGAAATAGATAAACTTAACTGGTCTTGTTATGCAACACCAGCAGAAGGGCTTTCAGGAAAGTTTATACTTCAAGATCAAGCTGTGTTTGGTAAGATTAAAGGGGTTACAGATAAAGATTACTATACAAATAGTTATCATATACCTGTATATCATAAAATATCAATCAAAGAAAAGATAGATTTAGAAGCACCTTTTCATAAGCTATGCAATGGTGGACATATAACATATATTGAGATGGATGGATACCCTGATCCAGAAACGGTAAAGGCTATAATGGATTATGCATACAAGAATACAAATATAAATTATATAGGCATAAATTTCCATATGAAATATTGCAGAGAATGTGGGACAACAATAGAAGTTGAGGAAAACACTTGTCCTAAATGTGGAAGTAATAATATTCAAGGTATATCTAGAGTTACAGGATATTTATCATTGGATGAAAGGTTTGGATCGGGAAAAGTTGCAGAGCGTGCAGACAGAATTTCACACAATGATGAAAAGCATATAAATACTTATTTAAACTAGTGGAGTATAAAGGTATGAAGTTAAAGGTAGCTGGATTTTTAGATAATACCATGGTAAATGGAAAAGGTCTTAGAAGTGCCCTATTTCTATCAGGATGCAATCATAATTGTGATGAATGTCACAATAAGGAAATGCAGTCATTTCAATATGGAGATGAAGTAGAAATTAAAGAAATACTAAATAGAATAAAATCCAATGTTCCATTAATAAAAGGAGTTACATTTTCAGGTGGAGAGCCTTTTGAACAAGCCCAAGGACTTAGTATTCTTGCCAGGTTTATAAAAAATGAAGGTCTTAATATTTGGTGTTATACTGGATATACTCTTGAAGAAATAGTTGAAAGTGGAGATACTTGCAAATTAGATTTGCTGTCACATATAGATATACTTGTTGATGGAAAATTTGAAAAGAATCTAGTTGAAGGAGCACTAAAGTACACTGGTTCTAGCAATCAAAGGATTATCAAACTTAAAGATGTAATAAAATACAAAGAAATAGCTTCTGAATAATATTTTTATTGAAAATATTAACAAGGCCATAAATATTGGAGCAGTCCATATTTATGGCCTTAAATTTTAAGTTTTATTGAGCCATTGGCTCTAGGATTTTTACAATATTTCTTTCAGTAAGATTTTCTTTAATTTTTAGAACATGGCTTCCGATTCTTTCCCCATTTTTCATATTTGTTATAAAAGTTTCCACTCCATCTATAGGGAAAGCTATGCATGGAGTTTTATAATGCATAGGTATTATGATATGACTATTGATAGACT